>CAJFPG010000187.1 GCA_904398665.1 Candidatus Geddesella stercoravicola
ACTGTCGCCGCCGACCCGAGTATAATTCCCTACGGTTCCGTCGTCGTCATCGAGGGAAAGGAGTATGTTGTCGAAGATACCGGCTCGGCTCTCAAAGGAAAAAGAATAATAGATATTTACGTGGAAAGGCATGAGGATATCCCCCGTATAGGCGCGTATGTGACGGAGGTCTTTTTGGCGGAGGCGGGTGAGAGTTAAAATGGCGGAGAGAGTTAAAATGGCGGAGAATGAATACGAGGATATAAAAACGATTTGTGGAATCTGCTCTCGGGTCGATTGTTCTTGGATGAGAGCTTTCTTTCCTGTTTCGGGCTGGACCGCCGTAAAACATGATTATAAAATACAAAAACAAGTAGGAAACGAGGTTGTCATAATCAATACTCACAGTTATTCGGTAGAGAAATGTCCGCTTTTCGTCTCTTTCAGAAAGACATTTCCCGGAAAAATACGCGAAGAGCGAGGCAAAAGGAGTAAAAATGATAAATAGACTCGATTTATATTTAAAAAATAAGAGAGAAATAAAGATTCTGTCTTTTCAAAAAGATTCTTCAAAAAACGAGAGAATCGCCGAGTTGAGAAAAGAGAATGAGGAAATAAAAAAGTTTATCTTTTCCTGCGACAACGACCGGGTTCGTAAAATAATGGAACTCAAATATTTGGACGGCCACAGTTGGTATTATATAGGAATAGAACTCGGAATCGACCGCTCGACAGCTCAGAGAGCGTTAAAATCTTATTTTAACAAAAATAAGATAATTCCTGACGTTAACGAGGCAAAGGGCCAAGCTTAACAATAACAGTTTTTATGATAAATAAATTTGTATTTTCTATATCTCACTAAAAAATTCGCTTTAAACTCTTGATTGTGACAAATCTGTTAATAAAATAAATACGCACAATTCGAGAGGCGGTTTGTGTTATAGTTGTATTGTAAAGGCTCGGTCTTTCGGACGGGAAGCATAGAACGTTTTCGTTATCGGATAAGATATCAGCCGATTCGGCGGCGGTGGTTTTACGGCGAATATTCTTTCACCGACATTCCGGGCAATTTATAAATTAAAATCAAGGAGGAAGAAAAAAAATGGAAAACTTAAATCAAAACGAAATGAAAACCGTTACGGGTACGGGTCAGTTTACTTATACGGGCACGATTGACTACGAGGCTCCTGTGGCGAACCCGATAGCGCCTTTGTTTGTTGAGGATATATCGCAGTGCGAGGACGAGTCGAAAATGTACGTTTTGCCGGACGGATATATCTATGCTTATTATTCAAAATCCGTGCCGACGGCTCCGAACTTGTTCGAGCCCGATAACGAGGACTATACCCATATACAAAGACGTTTGTATTACAACACGACTCAGGGGGTTACTCCGACCGAGACTTTGGCGGACACTACGGAGAAAACCGGGTCTTTGGTCAGCTGGGCGGGAGGTATGACGACGAACTATATGTCCGCGGATTATTCCTCTTTTAACGGAAACTCAAAAATGACGATCAGCGGGTTCAGCGGAAATAGTCTTGACGTTTTTGAGACAAACGCAGGTGGCGCTGCGATGATGTTCTTTGACGCCGATAAAAAATATATAGGCTTTCGCCTCATTTATGCGAACGGGTCATGGGCTTTTACCGATATTGTTGTAGATGATGAAAATCATTCCTTGACATTCAGTCTTGATACGATGAAAAGTGTTATATCCACAATATACAATAGTAAAGTTACAGATGTTTTAAATAATACGAAATATATTCGTTTTTGCTGTAATCCTACCGGATTAAAATCAAATATAACGGCGGATAATATCGCGAACATAAGCGTGACTTTTGACGCCAATAAAGTTCCTGTATCGACCTTGGGCTGGTGGAATACCGGAGTATCGTATACCACTTCGAATTATGAAAACGAGATTATTGCTTTAAGAAGTACGACGGAGGATCATGAAGAGAGACTCGAAATTATTGAAAATTCCCTTGGGGAGTCTTCTTATGTCGTTCCGGGTTATTGGGAGGAAGAGGTTGATTCCGTCATAAATACCGTTAAGGAGAAACACACTCAGCTCGGTAAGGATTGTGTGAGTTTTGTTTTCGCGGCGGATATGCATATTGAAAGTAAAAATCTTCCGAATTATCAATTCAGCCAAAATATCGGTAAAATCGCGGCGAGGGTCATGGATGAGTGCGATATCCCATTTATGATAGTCGCGGGAGACAATAACTCAGGGGCCGCGGTTATATCGGAAACTCCCGAGTATATATACGCGGACGTGGAATTGCAAGACAAGATATTAAAACCCGTCGGCATAGAGAGGGTTTTAAAACTTTTGGGAAATCATGACGGTACTTGGGGTCAGACGACAACCGGGGGTTCTACGGTCTATTATGATCGCTCCGTCTCAATGGAGGAGCGTTTTAATCTGTTTATGGCTCCTCAGGGAATTGACAGCCGCAGAGTCTGGGGAGACAACGGCACGTATTTTTATATTGATTATCCTCAGAGAAAAACGAGATTTATCTGTCTGAACTCTCAGGATATTACATATCATGTGGGCGACGATTATTTCTCGACCGACACTCCCGCTAAAAATCCGATGAAAGAACATTGGTATTCTACTGAACAGTTAGAATGGCTCGCCGATGTGCTTGATTCTTCGGATGGTATGAATATTATAATCAGTACGCATGTTCCTCCGACAACTATGAATATTACGGGTTGCGATGCGGAAAACGACGATATTCTCCGCGGTATTATTTCGGCGTATTGCAATAAATCTACTTATTCGAGCGGCGATATCAGCGTGAATTACGCCTCCGCCTCCGGAACTGTCGTCGGGATTTTCTCGGGGCATAAGCATTTTGATTATACCGACAATTCGACATTGCCGTGTCCCATTATTATAACCACGACCGCCGGCAACGCTCCTCAGGAGGATCCTGACGGAAATAAGGCGGTAAGGACATACGGCACGGTAAACGAAACGGCGTTTGACGTAGTGACCGTCGATACCTCAGGAAAAACGATATATTTTACAAGAATAGGAAACGGGAGCGACAGGGTAGTTTCTTACTCTTCGGCGGAAGACACGTGAGCGTCCGCTTCCAACTTGGGCCGGTTGAATTAAATATATAAAAACTCATTTAGGTCCTGATACTTTGAACGTCCGGGATAACGCGATAAAATGTAATGTGTCAGTGAGGAGAAAAAGAGAGTTTTCGCGAATAAAATCGACGACTCGATAAGATAAGCCGATTTTAACTCCTTTCTTTCTGTTTTGAAAAAAAATTGCGTTATTCCGGACATTATATGACCGTAATAACATTTAAAATAAACATGTAAGATTTACGAGGAGAGAAAAGAGAAGTTTTGCTTGAATAAAAATAATAAATGCCTTTGAGGAAGCGCGGTTGACAATGAGTCACGTAAAATATACGCCGCCGTCGCAGATGTCATCGGCGATAGAGAGTCTGTCGACGGGGACGAGTCCGAAGGTAATATATTTTAAATATACGGAAGCGGACGTGGGGGTTATGACGGTC
>CAJFPG010000188.1 GCA_904398665.1 Candidatus Geddesella stercoravicola
TCCCGCCGTGCCGTTGCCGTCTTTCTTTGACGGTCGCGAAACCCTGAGAAGGGTAGACACTTCGCTTCCCGCCGTGCCGTTGCCGTTTTTTTTCGACGGCAGCGAAACCCTCTGAGAAATTTTTCGACCCCATATCCATATAGTGTTTTATAAATTATAATATTTTTTCATAAGACAGTAAATAAAGAATGAATAAAGAGATTTTCCGGGAACGTTACAAAACAAAGCTTGAAATACTGGCGGGGTATTTGCCGAAAAAAATACTATGGGTTTCACGGGGAATTTTTGCGGGAGGGAAGATGAGAATTCTCTTTTCTTTCGTGTATTAATCGGAAACTTTGTAAGTATGGAGAAGAAAAAGCTTTTCGTTTTTTAACGGAAAATTCGGAACTTGGATGTGAAAAAGTTTTCGCTTTTAGCAGGGAAAGCCGCGTTTGTCGCCATTACAAGAGTATCCTTGGAAGAATCGCACGCGCCAAACAGACAAAAAATAAAGGAATTTCTCAAATTTCGGATATAGGGAAAAGCCTTCCGTTTTTTGACAGAGAATTTGTAACTTGGATGTGAAAAAGTTTTCGCTTTTAGTAAGGAAGCTTTTAAATTTCAGATATGAAAAAAAAAGATTTTCGATTTTTTTGACGCAAAATTTAGTGTTTGTAGATGAAAAATTTTTCTCTTTTTATAGAGGAAGGTTTTATTGAATATCTGAGGGAAAAACATTCTGATTTTTTGCCGAAAATATATAAATTTGAGTTTGAAATTTCGGTTTGTTGCGGAGAATTTCTAAATTCAAGTTCGGGATATGAAAAAAAGCTTTCCGTATATTTTCGGAAAGCGTGTGAGTTTTGATACGAGACCCGCGTTTTTCGTATTTTCGGAGGGGAATTCGTACGTCGGAATATAAAAAAGTCTTCCGCGTCGCGAACGCGGAAGACTGAAAAGCGGAAGGGTCGGTTTCCTTGAATCTTTTCGGTTATGTTTTCTTTGTTCGGCTCGTTTTCCCGCCTCGGGCGGCGAATTAACCGCGTATTTTTGATTTGTTATTTTGTATTTTGTATTTTGCTTATATTTCGCTGTCTACCGAAACGGATTTTTCCGTCACGGAGTGGACGTATGGGACGATTTCCTGCTTATGGTACGGGTATTCCTTGTAGTCAAGAAAATCTTTTTTTGTGTCGAAAAGTATGGATAAGCTCACATCGAACGATCTTTCGAGCCCGAGACAGTCGATACCTACGCCAAGTTCTCTTATCTGGGGGATTTTTCCTTCCATAGACAGAAATTTTTCAGCGAGTTTCTTTTTGTTTTCGTCGCTGTTGTTTTTTAATTTATATAATACTATGTGTCGGAACATACGTTCGCGTCCTTTCTTTATAATGATTTTACGATTTGTTTTTATCGTTGTTCTTTTTTCCGATATCGCCGATAGAAATAATATATCATAAACAAAGAGTTTTTGCAAGAGGTGATTTCTATGCCCGCGTATACCGCGGCGAAAGACTCCGTCTGCGAGTTTTACGAAAAAAAATCCCGATTTATCGGGCGGGTTTTTTTTGTTTCCTCCGAAGAGGAGGCAGAGGCAAGAATCGGAGAGATAAAGAATCTGTATCCCGACGCGACTCATAACTGTTGGGCCTATAATCTTCGGAAATTTTCAGCGAGACGCGTTTCCGATGACGGAGAACCTCAGGGAACGGCGGGGCTGCCTATTTTATCTGTGATCGACGCTAATAATCTTTCGGACGTATGCGTTGTAGTCACCAGATATTTCGGAGGAATTCTGCTCGGCGCGGGCGGTTTGGTGAGAGCTTATTCGCGGGCGGCGGCGGAGGCGGTAAAGGCGGCGGGGGTCTCCGAAATTGTTCCTTTCGCTGTTTTTTCTTTAACTTTCGGTTATTCTCGTCTGAACAGAGTAAAGACTGTTCTTTCAAAGTTCCCCGCCGATATTTTAAAAGAGGAGTATGGCGAGATGGTATATATGGAAATTTCTTTGCCGAAAGATGATTTTGAGAATTTAAAAAATATTTTGAGGAAATTTTATTACGACATGGCTTTTCCCGTGCTTTCCGAGTTTGAGGGGAGAAGGCGGGTCGATCGATCAGTAAAAGACGAGGAGTAGAGTAAATATGAAAAAATTAACGGCGATTTTTCTCGCGGCGGCGACGCTTTTGACCATTTTTTCTTTTGCCGGCTGCTCAAAGAGCGTGCGGAGCGAAGTTTTTGTTCAGGTCGGAGATTCTTACGAGGGATCGAGAGATTTCTCCGAGGGTTACGCGGCTGTCAAAAAAGACGGCAAATGGGGATTTATAGACTCCGAAGGAAATATCGCGGTGGAACCTAAATACGCCGCTGTCTGGTCTTTTGCGGAAGGCCTCGCCGCCGTTCAGACAGAGGACGGGAAATGGGGATTTATAGATACATCGGGCTCCGAAGTGATAGAGCCGCAATTTGACGCGGCGTGGTATTTTTCGGGCGGGCTCGCCGCGGTAAGAGAGGGCAAATTGTTCGGATATATAGATCATTCCGGAAATTTTGTGATAGAGCCGAAGTATACCGACGCGACGAATTTCGACAACGCCATAACCGCTGTTCAGAAAGACGAGGACAAGTGGGGTTTTATCGATAAGCAGGGGAATGAAGTCACCGATTTCGTTTATTATGAGAAAACCGAGTTCACCGACGGTTTGGCCGAGGTGTTTATAGAGTATGAGAGCGGATTTTTAGATGAGACGGGAGCTGTCGCGATAGAGCTTACTCTCGATGACGCCGGGAATTTTTCGGAGGGATTATGCGCCTTTTCTCGGGACGGCGAATGGGGGTATATAGATAAAAGCGGAAACGAGGTCATCTCTCCCGCGTATACTTCCGCCGATATTTTTTCGGAGGGTTACGCCGTTGTCGAGAGCGATCGTCTTTTCGGATATATCGACACGAACGGTACCGCCGTTATTCCCGTGAAATATCTTTCCGCTTATCCTTTTTCCGAGGGATTAGCGAGAGTTCAGCTCGCGGCGGGAACCACCGAGGGGACGGCGAATGAGTTTATTTTCATAAAAACCGACGGGACTTCCGCTTTTTCTTCGGGATATAAATACGCCAAAGATTTTTCGGAGGGCTATGCCGCCTGCGCGACAAACGACGGGGCTTGGGGCATGATTGATTCTGACGGAAACGTCGTCATAGATTTCGAATGGGAGGAGATCTGGCCGGTCACCGACGGTTCGGTTAGGCTCTTTGACGGTGAAAATTATTATTTTGCAAAATTGAAGTAGTATTTTAAAATTTGACCTTTGGCAAAATTTTTGGAATTTTTGATTATTAAAAGATATTTTAACCCTTTCTCAAAAAAAAGAGAAAGGGCTTTTTGTAGTGTTGATATATGAAAAAATTAAAAAAAATAAGAAAAAACTTAAAAAAATAAGAAATAATAATATTTTTCAGAAAAATTTCGTATAAAATACTAAAAAATAAAAATTTTTTGCCGAAAATCAAACTTGCATTGTTGATAAATCAGAGTTATAATATTCGCAGAAAAAGTCAAAGAAAGTCAAAGTCAAAGTTAAAACAAAAAAATAAATAAAATAAAAAAGTTCAAAACCGAATTTACGCGAAATAAAAATATATCGATTTTATAAAAAAATTTCCGCGATTGTTTTTTGATTGTTTTCGGTCATTTTGGTTATTTTATTTATTTTGAATCGATAATAATAGGGAGGGTAAAAAAATGAGATCAAGCGACATAATAACCGCTTTTATAATGGAGATGCTTGAAAGCGAGGGCGGAGAACTTGAATTAAAAAGAAATGAACTCGCCCAGCATTTCAACGTCGTTCCCAGTCAGATAAATTATGTTATATCTTCCCGTTTCACTCCCGAGATGGGGTATCTTATAGAAAGCAAGAGAGGCGGCGGCGGATATATAAGAATACGCAGAGTTTCAAGAACTCCCGCGGCGGGTATAATGCACATAATAAACAACATAGGAGACAGCCTCAACTCATTTGACTCGCAGGCGTTGTTGAAAAGTATGGAAGATAACGGATATATAACCGATAAGACGAGAAATTTGATGCTCGCCGCCGCGAGCGACACCGCGTATTCGTCGATTCCTCCCTCGCTGAGAGATAAGCTTCGGGCCTCGGTCGTTAAAAATATGCTTTTGTCTTTGGTGGTAAAATAGAGGAAGAATTAAACGAAAGCTCGGATAAACAAAAATAAAATGTTGAGCTACGGAACTATCGAACTATCGGGCTATCGAGCGTATTAAGCGTATCGGGCGACAAAAAAGCAAAAAGCGGAAGGCAAAAGGCAACGGGCAAAGGACAAAGGGCAAAAATCAAAACGCGAAAAGTCAAAATTAACGGCGGGGAAAATCCCGGCGTTCCTGATACGAGAGGAGAGGGGCGAAAAAATAGAAATTTTGACGATACGAAAAGACGAAAGCCTTTGTTCCTTAAAAATTAAAAAACAGTTAAACGGTCAATATAAGTATAAATTTAAAATCAGAGAAAGATTAGAGAAAGAAGGAGTATATATGTTGTGTGAGAAATGTAAACAAAGAGAGGCTACGACTCATTATGTCGAAACCATAAACGGAAATAAAAAAGAGATGCATCTTTGTTCAGAGTGCGCCAGAGAAGAAGGTCTTGATAATATCGGTATAGGATTTTCTTTTCCGAGTTTGTTTTCCAGCCTTTTCGGGGAGGATCATTTCGCGCCTCTTCAAGAAGAGAAAAGATGTCCTTCCTGCAATACGACTTTAAGCGAGTTTTCGAGGACCGGCAAGGTCGGCTGCCCGGATTGTTATTCGGCGTTTGAGACAGAATTTCGGCCGATGCTTCTTAAAATGCAGAAAGGCGACAGACATAAGGGAAGTCGTCCGGGGTCCGAACCGGAGTCTGATAATTTTCTTGACAGTCTGAAAGCGGAACTTAAAGAAGCTATTGAGAAGGAAGATTTTGAAAGGGCCGCGATTTTGAGAGATAAAATAAAAGAGGAGGAACATAAAAATGAAAAATAACACCGTTTTGATCTCCTCGCGTATACGTTTGGCGCGTAATTTCGCGAATATGCGTTTTATTCCCGTCATGACGGAAGAGGAAAAAGAGAATTTGAAAGAAAAAATTCATGAGAAACTGAAAAAAAACAATCCTTTCTCTCTCGATTATATAAATATGGAAAGTCTGGATTCCGTTCATGCCGGGGCCCTTATCGAGGAACATCTCATAAGCCCTGATTTTAACGGAAATAAGAAAGGCGAAGCGCTTCTTATAAATCATGGGGAGAAGATATCGGTAATGGTGAACGAGGAAGATCATCTTCGCATACAAGTTCTCGGAAACGACGGAAATCTCGAAGAGCTTTATTCTAAGGCGAAAGCGCTTGACGAGTATTTCGATGGGATGATGCCGTTCGCTTTTTCTGAAAAGCTCGGATATCTGACCTGTTGTCCCACGAATCTCGGAACAGGGCTTCGCGCTTCGATCATGGTTCATTTGCCGGCGCTCACGGAATGCGGGCAGATCGATAATATCGCGGCTTCGTTTTCAAATATAGGGCTTACCGTAAGAGGTATATACGGGGAGGGTTCCCAGCCGTCCGGTTGCGTATATCAGATTTCAAACAGCGTTTCTTTGGGAGTCAGCGAAAAAGAGATAATAAAACTTTTGGAAAAGGCTCTTTCTCAACTTGAAGCGTCGGAAAAGAAACTTCGCGAAAAGCTTGTCCGGCGGCCGGGAGTCGAGGACAGAATGTTCCGCCGTTACGGACTTCTTAAAGAGGCGAGAATGATTTCCTCGAAAGAGGCGACGGAATATCTTTCCGACCTGAGAATGGGAGCTTGCGAGAAAATATTCGATATCCCCGCGGATAAAATAGACGAATTATCGGTAAAGATACAGCCCTATAATATAATGCTCGTTGAGGGAGAAAAGGCCGACGGGGCGGCGAGAGACAGAAAGAGAGCGGAAATACTCAGAAACGCGCTTTCCGGAAATTGACAGAGCTTTGAGAAAAGCGATTTCTTAAAAGGAGGTAATTATTATGATTTTCAGTAATTTTTCGACAAAGGCTAACGCCGTTATCGAGGAGGCGGTAAAAGCCGCCGAGAATCTGGGTCACGGATATATCGGGACCGAGCATATTCTTTTAGGTCTTTGCAAAGTTAAGGACAGCGTAGCCTCTTACGCTCTTGAAAAGGCGGGACTTACCGAAAGTACGGTAGAGGAGCGTATAATCGAAGATATAGGTCGCGGAATTAAAGGCAACGTGTCTATTCAGGATATGACTCCGAGAACGAAGAGAGTATTGCAAAACGCCGTAAACGAGGCATATTCTATGGGTAGTAAAATCGTGGGAACCGAACATCTTTTGATATCGATTCTTCGCGAGAGTGATTCGAAAGCTATGGATATAATACTTTCAAACGAGTCCGATCCAAGAGAAATTTTTACCGATATTCTCGATAAAATGGGAATATCAGCGGTCGACGAGAGGGGTAACCCCGTCGGGAGACAGGGTTCTTCCAAAAAAGGAAACGGAAAAACTCCGACCCTTGACAGCTTCGGCAGAGATCTTACGAAATTGGCGGAGGAGAATAAGATAGATCCCGTTATAGGCAGAAAAGATGAAATTGAGAGAGTTATTCAAATTCTTTCGCGGCGTACGAAAAATAATCCGTGTCTGATAGGAGAACCGGGCGTCGGAAAGACGGCGATAGCGGAAGGGCTTGCTCAGCATATAGTGAACGGCGCCGTTCCCGAGACTCTGAAAGGGAAGAGAGTCGTCACTCTCGATATCGCGTCTATGATAGCGGGCGCGAAATACAGAGGCGATTTTGAGGAGAGAATGAAAAATGTTCTCGACGAGGTCATCAAGGCCGGAAATATAATACTCTTTATAGATGAGATTCACGTTCTTGTGGGAGCCGGAAGCGCCGAAGGCGCGGTTGACGCCGCCAATATCTTGAAACCGTCTTTGGCGAGAGGAGAGATTCAGCTTATAGGAGCTACCACTATCAACGAATACCGTAAGTATATAGAAAAAGATTCCGCTTTGGAACGCCGTTTTCAGCCGATAATTATCTCCGAACCTTCTGAGGAAGACGCGATAGAAATTCTCAAAGGTATCCGCGATAAATACGAGGCTCACCATAATGTTAAAATTACCGACGAGGCGGTAGAAGCGGCGGTGAGACTGTCGAAGAGATATATTCAGGACAGATTCCTTCCCGATAAGGCCATAGACGTTATGGACGAGGCGGCTTCTAAAATAAGAATAAAAAATCTTACCGCTCCGCCGGATCTTAAATCGAAAGAAGAAGAGCTCGAGAAGATAAAAGCGGAAAAAGAGAGCGCGGTAAAAGCTCAGGAATTTGAGAAAGCCGCGAGTTTCAGGGATAAAGAAAAATCTTTGGAAAAAGAACTCGACGAAATGAAGAAAAATTGGGCCGCCGAGAGCACGAGCGAGAAACTAACGCTTACCGCTTCCGAAATTGAGGACGTTATTTCCGTCATGACCGGTATCCCCGTGAAAAAACTTTTAGGGGAAGAAAGCGACAGGCTGCTTCATATGGAAGAGATACTTCATAAGCGTGTAGTCGGTCAGGAAGAGGCCGTAAAGGCCGTTTCCCGCGCCATAAGGAGAGGAAGAGTCGGGCTTAAAGACCCGAAGAGACCTATCGGTTCATTTTTGTTCCTCGGCCCGACCGGCGTCGGAAAGACAGAGCTTTCGAAGGCTCTTGCCGAGGTATTGTTCGGCGACGAGAACGCGATGATTCGAGTCGATATGTCGGAATATATGGAGAAGCATACCGTTTCTAAACTTATCGGCTCTCCTCCGGGATATGTCGGATTTGAGGAAGGCGGTCAGCTTACCGAGAAGGTAAGAAGAAAACCATATTCTGTCATTTTGTTCGACGAGATAGAAAAAGCTCACCCGGATGTCTTTAATATCATGCTTCAAATTCTTGACGACGGGATTTTGACCGATAGCCAAGGCAGAAAGGTTGATTTTAAAAATACCGTTATTATAATGACCAGCAACCTTGGAGCTAAGCAAATTACCGGCAAAAAATCTCTCGGATTCGTTCAAACGGAGGAGGATTTCTCGAAAGAGCAGGTAAAAATCAAAGACAGTATTATGTCCGAGCTTAAAAACGCTTTCCGTCCGGAATTCTTAAACAGAATAGACGAGATAATCGTTTTCGAGCAGCTTTCAAAAGACGATATCAAAGAAATCGCGAAACGTCTTATGACGTCCGTTACCGATAGACTTGCGAAGATGGGAATTACCGTTAATATCGATCAGAGCGTTATAGACGAGGTTTCGGAGAAAGGTTTTGACGCGGTTTACGGCGCGAGACCTTTGAAGAGAGCTATTCAAACGATGGTCGAGGATAAAATCGCGGAAGCCATGCTGGAAGGCAAATGCGCGGAAGGCGATAACGTCACTGTTTCTTTTGCCAACGGTGAGATTAAAATCGAGAAAAACTCTTAAAATTAAAACCGCCGGATTTCCGGCGGTTTTAATTTTATAACGAAAGTACGAGACAATACCGTGGTTGAGAAGAGGCAAAGAGAGTAAAAAAAGCAGTTCGGGTGTTTTTATTTCGCCTGCCGAGACAATGAGATTTTATTATGTTTGAAGGATTTATTCATGGAAA
>CAJFPG010000189.1 GCA_904398665.1 Candidatus Geddesella stercoravicola
TATCCTTTCGCATATGCCTTTCGCGAGGACCCTTTCGTCGGTCATATCGAAAAGCTGGTATTTTACGGAGGATGATCCCGCGTTAATAACCAAAATCTTCATTGTTAAGTCATTCCTCTTTCTGATTTTCTTAAATTTACTGAAATTTGAATATGATAAACATATTTTTGATATTCGATACAATTATATAATATTTTTTATCGGTTTGCAATAGTTTATCGTTTCTTTTTGAAATTTGTTTGAATTATTTTTATCAAACGGAATATATTTTTTCCCCGCGAGGGTTCGATATTGACTTGCGGGGGGTTTTATGCTAAAATTGTGGTAATTTAAAAATATGTTTTCGGAGGTAAATATGTCTGTAAAGGCGATAGATGGGCAATTTCAGATAAATACGAGAAATTCGAGCTATATAATGCTGGTTGAGCGAGGATATCTGTTTCATGTTTATTGGGGTAAAAAAATTTCTTTCGGCGATAATTCATATATGAACCGAGAATATGATTGGTATTCTTCTTTTTCCCCTAATCTTGAAGACGGCGACTGCGGATTTTCTCTTGAAGGAAGGCCTCTTGAATATTCCGGTTGGGGAAGGGGGGATTTTAAAAATCCGTCGATTGAGATAATAAATCCGGACGGAAGTAATATTGTGGATCTTAAATACGACAGTTACGAGATCATTCCGGGCAAACCCGAGCTTTCGGGGCTGCCTTCGTCGTATTGCGAGGCGGGGGATAACGCGGAGACATTGAAAATTACTCTTAAAGACGAAATATCAAATATTTTCGTTCATCTTTATTATGCCGTGTTTGAGGATTTTGATGTTATTACTCGATGGACCGTCGTTGAAAATCGTTCCGGCGGCACGGTTGAGATCGCGAGGGTCATGAGCGCTACCGTCGATTTTGATAATATGCGTTACGACGTAATCTCCAATTTCGGCTCGTGGAGCAGGGAGCGTCATCTTGAAAGAGGCCCTGTCAGACACGGGATATTTGAGACGGGATCTCGAAGAGGGGCTTCTTCTCATACTCATAATCCGTTTATTCTTCTTTGTTCTCACGACGCGTGCGAGACATCGGGGGACGTTTACGGGTTAACTCTTGTTTATTCAGGCTCGTATAAATCTATCGTTGAGGGAACGAGATATCATTTCACCCGTCTGAATATCGGCATAAATCCCGACGGCTTCGGTTGGCGTCTTTCTCAGGGCGAGACCTTTACATCTCCGGAAGTACTTTTGTCTTATTCTTCCGAAGGGATAAATAAGCTTTCATCTCAGTATCATAAGATGATTCGCAAGAGGCTTTGCAGAGGCAAATACAGAGATATCCGCCGTCCTGTAATAATAAACAGCTGGGAGGCGTGTTATTTTTCTTTCGACGAGAATAAACTTGCCGAAATAGGAGATTGCGCCGCGAAGCTCGGCGTCGAGCTTTTAGTGGTAGACGACGGATGGTTCGGTCGTAGAGACGGAGACACCTCTTCTCTCGGAGATTGGAAGGTAGACAGGAATAAGCTCCCGAACGGTATAGAGGGGCTTTATAAACGGCTTGAAAAGTCCGGCTGCAAACTCGGTATGTGGTTTGAACCGGAGATGATCTCTCCCGAAAGCGAACTTTACGATAAACATCCGGATTGGTGCGTTCACGTTGAAGGCAGACCACGTTCTCTGGCGAGAACTCAGCTTGTTTTAGACCTTTCGCGAAAAGATGTTTGCGACTTCGTTTACGATTCGGTGGCGAATATTT
This sequence comes from Candidatus Geddesella stercoravicola, assembly GCA_904398665.1. GTDB lineage: Bacteria > Bacillota > Clostridia > Oscillospirales > UBA644 > Geddesella > Geddesella stercoravicola. Next base: position 1,752 of record CAJFPG010000189.1, read on the forward strand.
TGAAGACCGGAATGGTCTCGTATATAAAATGGGATTATAACCGAAATATCTGCGAGGCGTCTTCCTCCGCTCTTCCCGCTGAAAACGCGAAAGAATTTCTTCATCGTTATTATCTCGGACTTTATTCTGTTCTCGATCGTCTTACGAAAGATTTTCCCGACGTTTTATTTGAGAATTGCTCGGGCGGCGGCGGCAGGTTTGATTGCGGAATGCTCGCGTATATGCCTCAGACATGGACGAGCGATGACAGCGACGCCGTTGAGAGATTAAAAATACAATACGGGACCTCGATCATTTACCCGCTTTCGACTATCGTCGGCCATGTTTCGGCGTGTCCGAACCATCAGACAAAACATGTCACTTCTTTTGAAAGCAGATTAAATGTGGCTTTGACCGGATCTTTCGGATATGAATTGGATCCGACAAGGCTTACTGAAGAGGAGAAGGAGAAAGTTCGGTACGGAGCCGAGCTTTATAAGAAATACGGCGATATGCTTGTCAACGGAGAATATTATCGTCTGAGGAGTCCGTTTGAGGAAAATTGTTCGGCGTGGTGTACTGTATCAGAGAGGCGCGATATCGCGATAGCGGTATATATGAGGATTCGTATGGAAATAGAACCGAACCCCGAACGTCTGATACTCCGTGGGCTTGATGAAACGGCGGAGTATAAAGAGATAAATTCCGGAAAAATTTATTCAGGCTCCCAGCTTATGGGGTTCGGTATCCCCGTGCCCGGCCCCGCCGCAATGGGAGAATACGCCTCAAAGATGTGGATATTCGAAAAAATTTAGGAAAGAATTAAAAAAGGAAGAAATATAGAAGAAGTATAGAAAAAGATTTATTTTTATCTTTTTATTTTATTATCATTTCTGTTTGAACTGCGAAGCACGAACCATGAGATTTTGAAAACAGGAAAAAGGATATATGGATTTTAATAATCGGAGAAGATGTTTTGCGGAAGAGATTTTCAGAGTAAAATTTGTGTTTTTTATTATCCGATATGTTATTTGGCTTGTTTTTTAATCCAAAAAATGAAAAATCACGATTTTCAAAAAATAAAAAATCGTGATTTTTTTTTGTATATTTTTACACATTTTTAAACCATTATAAAAATTTTTTTTTAACATTTGTGCCGAATTTGAGTGTTATTATATAACCATACAGAGGGAAACCTCTTTTAACAAAGCTTATTTCTTGTTTTTCATGATATATCCCCCTTTTAGAAAAAGACAGACGATTTTTCGTCTGTCTTTTTCGTTTTTAAGGAGAATAAGACAAAACGGCGAAACTACGAAACAACTAAAAAAAGTTGCAAATCTTTTGTCGTTTTATTTTTATCGTGAAGATATTACGTTAGGTTCCTTTTTTGCGGTGAGAATATCCCGGAGCTGATTTGTCGTATAAGAATTATCTTCGTTTTTTCTTAAACGGTTAATGCCCGTCCGGTTTGGCCGATACGGTATCCCTTTTATTTATATTCTTTTACCCTATTACATATTTCTCTATATATTTCTTGTCTTTTATTGCCTGTCACACTCTGTCGTTATTATATCTTCCCTCAGAAAGGGTAATAAGCCCATCAATATCACAGTTCGTCGTTATTATATCTCCCAGTAAGGGTAATGAGTCTGATAATATCACAGTTTATCGTTATTGTATCTCCTGGTAAGGGTAATAAGTCTGACGATAATATCGATATACGGTTCTGTTGTTTGTTAAATTGTCCGTATTCGCGCTATAACGAGAGAAAAAACTTAAAATTCTCGAAAAGAAAAAAGTTTTGAAGTCGAAATATAGAAAAAATAGAAAAGAATGTAAAAAATAAAAAATTTTAATACAAAGAGTTTTCATGAAAACGAATAAAAGGAAAATATATAATATATGAAAACGTGAAAATAGTTGCTAAAATAAAAAAAATTTATTTTGTTATTTTTTTTCATCAAACGAAATTTTTGTCTATTTCTATAACGGTAAAATAATTTTTATTGAGTTTTTTTACTTCATCGTCTATTTTCTTTTTGATAGTTTCCTCGTCTTCGCTGATTCCGTACGGTATTAAGAGGTCAAATATAATGTTCGTATGTGTGTCCCCGGCGACGACTCTGAAATCGTGGATCGAGAATTCGGGGTTTTCTTTTTTGACAATCTCGTTTATTTCTTTTTTTAATTTCAGAGTATTTTCGTCATCGGTCGATATCGGGTCCATATGGATCACTGCGTGGCATTCGAGCTTTTTTTGCAATTCTTTTTCAATATTGTCTATTACGTCGTGAATTTTCAGAATATTTTCTTTGTCCGAGACCTCGGCGTGCAATGATATCATAATTCTTCCGGGGCCGTAATCGTGAACGACAAGATCGTGAATTCCTACTACTTCTTCATGAGAGAGAACCGTTTCTTCTATTTGTTTTACGAACTCGGGATCGGGTTTTTGTCCAAGAAGCGGATTGACGGTGTCTTTCGCCGCCTTGAAGCCGGCGAACAGAATGAATAAAGCCACGATTACCCCGCAGTAACCGTCGAGGTTTATTCCTGTGGCGGCGGACAGAATAATAGACAGTAACGTCGCCGCTGTCGCGAGGCAGTCTGAAACGCTGTCTGTCGCCGTCGCGGCCATCGCCGAGGAGTTTATTTTCGCGGCGATTTTTTTATTATAAAAAAATATGTATAATTTTACCGCTATCGAAGCGCAGAGAATAACGATTGCGGCGATACTGAAAACGGTTTCTTCGGGGGAGAAAATTTTTTCGACGGAAGTCTTTAATAACTCGAATCCCATCAAAAGGATCGCCATCGATACTATAAGTCCTGAAATGTATTCTATTCGTCCGTGTCCGAACGGATGAGCCGGGTCCGGTTTTTGTCCCGCGAGCTTGAATCCCGCCATGGTTATAACCGAGGATCCGGCGTCTGAAAGGTTGTTCGCGGCGTCCGCGATTACGGCGATTGAGTTTACCGACAGTCCCGCGATGAATTTTCCGAGGGATAAGAGAATATTAAGCGCCACTCCGACGCTCCCGCAGAGAATTCCGTATCGGCGTCTGACCGTTGGGTCAGAATAGTCGTTATTATTTTTTATAAGTAATTTTGAGAGCAGTTTTATCATGAGAAATTTCCCTTTCTTTCCCTCCGGGGTCTTTTACCGGTCGGGATATAACATGTATCGCGTAGAAAACGAAAGCCGCTGCGGCGAAAATGATTGAGGCGTAGGCGAATAAATCAAGGACATTTTGAGCGACTGAGTTCGTGACAGCCGCGATAAGAGAAGCATGGGCGGAGAGTGCCGACAGGCTTTCGAGAATAGAGGTTCGGAATACGAATATTCCCAAAAGAATAAAACTCACGAAAAGAGCCGCTGTTCCGAGCCACAAACCGAAACTTCTTGTTTTGGAAAAGATAATGACGAGCATAAATATCACCGCCAGAGTTATCATAGAAAGAAGAATAAGGGCGATATTGAAAGAGCTTTCGGAGAAATTGAGAGAGGAAAAGATATCTGAAATCCCCGTATTTTGTTCGTCGTTTGGAAAGCTGATAATATCCGGGGAGGAGGTTTCTATAAAACTCACGACCGTTTCTTTCAGATTATTTGCCGTTTCCGCGTCGTCGTTTCTCAAAGTGTCGAAACTTTTGTCTATGATATTGACTATCGCGGAAGACACGTCTTGTTTCGACAGGGAGCCGGCTACCGCTTTTTCAAACAGATCGGACAGTGTTTCCGGCAGATATTCCGAAACCGCGGTTTCGGATAAAATTATGGTGTCTTGGTCGCCGGAGACATGCTCGTCATCGGGAACTATAGATATTTTTATACCGAGTTTTACAAGTATCTCGTTTTGTATCTCTTGTATTTCTTTTGAGTCGAGGATTTCGGACGAGACATTCTCTTTCGAAAATATTTCCCTCAAATTTTCGCTTCGGACGGTTATTTTAGCCGAGACCGCCGCCGTTTCGGCGAGTAGAAGAAGGCAGAGTGACAGCGAAAGGATTATTCCGATAAGCCGCTTCGGCAAAGACGCTTTCATTTTTTTAGGTCCTTTCCGTTTCCTTTTTCATGTGTATTTATTTTTGTAATAAGACAAAAAACGCCGTCGAACGGTTTTGTTTTAGTTTTTCTTCCGGAATGTCGGGCAGAGACATTTTTTTGCAGAGGAAAGAAAAAACGAAAATCGGGCGGCATATTTTTCGTTTTTTTCAGTTTATTTTTTTATCCTTAAAGTTTGTCGATACGTCATTATACAACAATATATGCTTATTGTCAAGAAATGAGATAATCCTCACATTTACTTTGACGACGCCATAATATGAGTATGAGGAGAGCCTCGTCTTCCTTTAAAAAAGGTGATATAATGTCAGGCAAAACTTTGCTTTCCTTAGGGAAAGGAGAAAAAGCCAAAATAAAAAAACTCAATAACGAAAAGAGTATGAGAAACAGACTTCTCGATCTGGGACTTACTCCCGGAAGCGAGACAGAGTTTCTTTTTTGCGCTCCCTCCGGCTCGCCGCGAGCTTTTTTAATTCGCGGAGCGGTGATAGCTTTGAGAAAAAAAGATTGTATGAAAATAGAAATATTTGACGATTGAGAGGAGAATATCATGAAAAAAATATTGAAAACCTCTCTGCCGTCTTTGTCGGCGGTTTTGGCGGGCAATCCGAACGTCGGGAAAAGCACCGTTTTTAACGCTCTTACCGGGCTTCGTCAACATACCGGAAACTGGACGGGGAAAACCGTCGAGAGCGCTCGAGGCGAAGTGTTTTTTCGAGATCGAAAACTCGAACTTCGCGATGTCCCCGGGACTTATTCTTTGCTTTCGGGTTCGACTGACGAGATTGTCGCCGAAAAAGAGATTTGTTTCGGTAAAAGAGACGGGGTTATAGTGGTCTGCGACGCCACTTGTCTTGAAAGAAATCTTAATCTTGTTCTTCAAATAATTGAAATAAGCCCACGTGTCGTCGTTTGCGTTAATATGCTTGACGAGGCGCGTAAAAAGGGAATCAATATCGACCTTAAACTTCTTTCAAAGAATCTCGGCGTCCCCGTTGTAGGAACGGTAGCGAGAAAAAATAAGGATTATAAAGAGCTTTTATCCTCGTTTTTCGATATTTGCGAGAATCCGTCGCAAAACCGAGTAAGAGTGACTTATCCTCGGGAGTTGAGGAGGGCGATTTTTTCTTTGGCTAAAGAGATAAATAAGTTTAACTCTTCTTCTCTTTCCCCCGAATTTATCGCTCGCAGGTTGCTTGAAAACGACTCTGAGTTTAGAGAAAATCTTTTTGAGTTTTTGTCTCTTTCAGAAAACGAGAAGGAATATATAAAAAGTAAGACGGACGAAGTTATAAACGCCGCGGTCGAGGAAGGATACGACGTCAAGAAAATACGAGAAGACGTGGCTCTCAGTATCTTCAATCTCGCGGAGAGAATTTCATCCGACGTGACAAGTTTCAAAAAGAAGGATTACATAAAAAAGCAGCTCAAAATCGACCGCGTTATAACAGGTCGAGCGTTAGGAATTCCGATAATGCTTTTTTTATTGGGTGTTATCTTATATATAACGATAGTCGGCGCGAATTATCCGTCCGAGTTTTTGTCAAATCTTTTTTTCAGCGCCGAGGAGCCGTTTTATCTGTTTTTGACGGGAATAGGACTTCCCGCTGTGGTATGTGAGGCGATAGTCTACGGCGTTTATAGGGTTTTGGCGTGGGTCGTCTCGGTAATGCTTCCGCCTATGGCCATATTTTTCCCTCTTTTCACCCTTCTTGAGGATTTAGGATATTTGCCGAGAGTGGCTTTTAATCTTGACAATCTTTTCCGTAAGTGCGACGCTTGCGGAAAACAGGCTCTTACTATGAGCATGGGATTCGGTTGTAACGCTGTCGGAGTCACCGGATGTCGTATAATTTCTTCTCCGAGAGAAAGGCTTATAGCTATACTCACGAATAATTTTGTCCCCTGCAACGGCAGATTCCCGCGATCTTACGTAGGGAAACTTTTTTGTCCTTAAAAATTTTTATTAGTGAGGAAACGGTATTTTTTCAGATTCTTCCAAATCTGTTTTTATATTTTGTCAAATTCGCTTTTGTGAAGATATTGGTTGAAATACGAGACAATCGAGAATGGCGGGAATTAAAATAAGCAGAAAAACATAATTAAGCAGAAAAACATAATAAGGATATAAAATATAAATAAAAGGTAAAAAAGGATAAATCAGAATTTTGATAAAGAGTACAAAGAATAAATGCGTAAAGGGGAAAAATACAAATGAGAAGAGCCGGGAAGAGAAGATAAAAGTTCTATGAAACAAGCATAAAAA
>CAJFPG010000190.1 GCA_904398665.1 Candidatus Geddesella stercoravicola
CAAGAGTAACATATTTATCTGCCATAATATATCCACCTTATAATATTTTCATATATATTATACTATATTTTGTAAAAAAAATAAAGTACTTTTACGTAAAATTTATCAATTAAATTGTATAAATTTTACGTCATATAATTAATATAAAATCAATAGATAATTTATCAAAATTACAATTAATTAAAATTTAATCTAATAAATTACTTTATACTAAAAGTAAGGGGTAAACTAAAATTATTAATTATTGTTGGCGTTATTCGTTATAATTATTATATATTTTTAACAAGATAGTTATTTTATTAAAATAACTATTTATATTATTTTAATTACTTATAATTTATAAAACAATTATATTATTTATATAATATTATATATTATAAAATAGTTTATTATATTATTTTGTAAAATACGCCATAAAATCTATATTATAGTATGTAGTACCAAAATCTTTACAATAAAAACAAAAAAAACTCCGAAAAAACTTTTCTCGGAGTTTTTAATTATTATTTTTATATAAAAGACGCTTACACTATAAATCACTCGGCGCTTTCGACCGAAACGCCTTCTGGAATATCCTCTGTCTGAATAGATTCTGAAGAGTCTTCCTTCTCAGAATCTTCCTCAATCGGTTCTTCCGGAAGCAATGCGCGGATTGAAAGCGAGACTTTTTTCGAGTCATAATCTATTTCCGTAATTTTAGCGTCAACTTCTTGATTAACCGAAAGAACATCAGAAACATTTGCGACTCTTTTATTTGAAAGCTGAGAGATATGAATAAGACCGTCAATACCCGGAATCACGCTTACAAAAGCCCCATAAGGCATAATTTTAATAACCTTAACGGTAATAACGTCGCCTACGTTATATTTTTTTATAAGCTCCCATGGATCCTCCTCGGGATTTTTCATAGTCAAAGAAATTTTTCTCGTTTCAGGATCAAAAGATTTGATTCTAACGGTGACTTTATCCCCGACATTGACATAATCCGTAACGTTTTTTACTCTTGTCCAAGCCAAATCCGTTATATGAACTAATCCGTCCGCTCCGCCTATATTGACGAACGCCCCGAAAGATGTGACCGAAACAACGGTTCCCTCATATTCTTTTCCCACAGCGATTTCAGACCAAAGTTGCTCGGAAAGCTTTTCCTTTTCCTCAAGAAGTATTGCTTTCATTGAACCTACGATTCTGCGGCGCTTCCCGTCGGTTGTCGATATAATTCTGAAATTGACATCTTCACCCACGTATTTTTCAAGATCCGCGTTTCTGCGAAGCGAAACATGAGACGCCGGAATAAACACTCTTATTCCGGAATAATTTACGATAAGACCGCCTTTGACGGCTTCTTTCACTTTTCCGGTAAGAGTTTCGTTGTTCTCCATAGCGGTTTGCATTTTTTCGAAATTTTTGGCCGCGTCTATTTTTCTTTTAGATAAAAGAGCCGTCCCCTCCGAATCGTTTACTTTGATTACAATCGCCTCAACTGTATCTCCTACTTTTACGGCTGACGGATCGTTTTCAAATTCTGACACAGGAATGACTCCGGAATGCTTGCCTCCGAGATCGACTTGAATCTCTGTTCCAGTAATAGCACTCACTGTACCGGTTACGCGTTGTCCGTTATGTATAAACATCAACGACTCTTCGAGAGCCTTCTCAAAATCAAAATCCTCCTCTTTAATATTTGTTTCCGGCACTTCGTTGAGTACCTTTCCATTTTCATTTTCCATATAATTAATAACCTCCTCGATTGTCTCGGCGGGAGTTGAGGCTCCGCTAGACAATCCTATTTTTTTATATCCGAACAATTCGGGTAAGTCTTCCTTTTTTTCTATTTTAATCGTTTCACAATATTGTGACGCGATTTCATATAGCTTATTTGTGTTTGAGCTGTTTTTTCCACCTATTACGACAAAAAAATCACTTTGTCTCGCTAACTCTTCAACTTGCTTTTGCCGAATCGAGGTCGCGTCACATATAGTATTTTTAACTGTTATAAATGGATTTTTTTCAGCGATTTCAACCATTTTGCTCCAGGTGTTAGTATTAAACGTAGTTTGAGAAACCATTACGGTTGGCGTTCTAATTTTTGAAATAATGTTATTCAGTTCCTCAACATTTTTTACAATATAGCATTTATTTAAACAATGCCCTTTTATTCCGTCTACTTCCGGATGATTTTTATCTCCCGTTATTATAACGGAATCATAAAGAGAAACAATTTCGTGTATACGCACAACCCTCGGACAGGTCATATCAAAAATTTTTAACCCTGAAGCTTTAAGTTTAGTTACGATCTCTTTCGGCAGACCGTGAGTTCTTATAAAAACCTTTGACCCTGACGGTATTTTATCTATATCTTCACAAATAAAAACATTGTTTTTTCGTAATTTTTCATTAACGTCGGGATTATGTACTATTTCACCAAAGGTAAATATTCGATCTCCGTTATTTTTTTCAATTTCCTCATAAAGCTTATCCATAGTCCGCTTAACCCCGAAGCAAAAACCTATGGTATCTGTCGTAGTAATTACAAATTTATCCAAGTCCGTATACCGTAGCCATCAATTTTCTACTTGCTTTCGCGTAACCGTCGGAAGACGTATCGTCTATTTTAATATCGTTTGGGTTAATCACTTTGCCGATTATAATCTCGATAGAATTAAAAATCATCAATTTTCGTTTATATTTAATCCTGACAGGCTGCAAAGGTGTCGAAGTTTTATGAGCTAACATAGCGAAACCGCCTTTTGGATTAGAATCTTTGATATCACGTACTCTTCGGCCTTCTGGAAAAATTCCTAAAAGTTCTTCGTTTCTTAAAATTTTTAAAGCCGTTTTTATAGCCGCTATATCGCTTGAATCACGATTTACGGGGAAAGCCCCGTATGCTTTTACAAAATATTTTACAACAGGCGTTTCGAAAAGACTTTTTTTAGCCATAAATTTTATCTGCCGTTTAAAACATAAAGGTAAAAGAAAGACGTCGGCGTCTGAAAAATGATTTGCGTAAACAATTAACGAGCCGCTCTGAATAATATTGTCCGCGCCTATAATTTTCAACCTGTTAAAAATGTTGAAATACAGCCAAAACAAACATTTAGCGAAGCGATATATCATAATTATCACCCAATTTGTCAGAAATTATCTCAAAGGCCGCTTTTACAGTATCCTCCGGTTGAAACCCGGAATTATCAAGAAGCACGGCGTCATCCGCTTTTTTTAACGGAGCGATTTTCCTCGTGGAATCATTTTTATCTCTTTCTTTTATCAGACTAAGAGTCTCGTTATAATCACATGGTTGCCCTGACGCCTTAATCTCGTCATATCTTCTTTGGGCTCTGTCTTCAACCGACGCGGTAAGAAAAATTTTAACATCGGCGTTCGGGAGAACAACGGTTCCGACATCTCTACCGTCCATAACTATATTGTTGGTTTTTGCGATTTCTCTCTGACAATCAAGCAAAAAACTCCTTACCGCCGGAATAGAAGAAACGGAAGAAGCCGCCATGGAAATTTCATGGGTACGAATCATGTCCGAAACATCTTTATCGTTGACAAAAACATGTTGAAGCCCGTCAATATGTTTAAAATAAACTTTTATATTTTCCAACTCCGCCGTTACTTTTTCAATATCTGACGGAGAAATTTTTTTTTCTATAATCGCGTAAGCTACGCCTCGATATAAAGCTCCGGTATCAACATAAATATAACCTAAACGTTTTGCTATATTTTTTGCAAGGCTACTTTTACCCGCCCCGGAAGGACCGTCAATAGCGATATTGATTGTTTTCACTGAAAATCCGCCTTATCAATAAAAATATTCTTTACCGCCGCTGCGGCGGTGGAAAATGCGATTTGAAGATTAAAACCTCCCGTATACGCGTCAACGTCAATCACCTCGCCAATGAAATACAGTCCCTTTACAAGTTTAGATTCCATAGTTTTTGGATTTATTTCCTTGACGCAAACGCCTCCGGAAGTGATAATCGCTTCGGATATAGGACGAACTCCTTTAACTTTAAACTCTAATTTTTTTATAAGAGTAAGCAACTTTTTTCGCTCTTCAAACGAAATTTCATTGACCTTTTTATAAGGAGAAATTCCGCTTCGTTCTATAATAAAAGGAATTAGTCTTAACGGCAATAAATCTCTCAGAGCGTTCGAAAAATTTCTATTTATATATTTAGAAAAATCA
>CAJFPG010000191.1 GCA_904398665.1 Candidatus Geddesella stercoravicola
GGTCTCCTCTTCTACGGAGTAACCGCAGGCAGGACAGACAACGACCCCTTCCGAAAGCTCTTTTCCGCAGTTTTTACAGCATTTCATAAAATACCCTTCTTTCCTCAATATTATATTTTTGCACCTATATAGGTGCAAAAATATAATAACAAATATTTATAATATTGTCAAGTACTTTTTCATAATTAGGCGAAAAATTTGCAAAATACTACAAGAGGCGACCTTAATGAATGCTGATATTGAGAAGAAAATAGGTAAAAATATACGCCGTTTGCGTAAAAGAGCGAATATGACCCAAGAACATTTAGCCACAAAGCTCCAATTAAACGGTTGCGATATAACCCGAAGTTCCGTCGCTAAGATAGAAGCGGGACAACGTCATTTATATCCCGACGAAATAATAATGTTAAAACAACTGTTAAATGCGGAGTACGAGGAAATATTCGACATAACGTAAAATTTCATGTCGCATAGAAAGCAAACGCCGTTTCAAAAACTTTATAATCTCAAAAATTCTTTAAAGCTGACGGTTCATATCACCGCTTTCTAATTATTTTCGGAGAATTATTATAGTTATAATTGTAAATATGATAAATTTTTTCTTTAATCATTTTATTTCAACAATCAAAGAAATTTAATAAGGAAAAAACGCTGTAATAATCACAAATGTTTATTGTTGCCGACTATGGACAATATTTACACGAGACCAACCATGACCGTCTTTCAAAAAGGCGGTCATTTTTTTTAATTTTACAAATAATAAAATAAAAAACGCTTTTACCGCCTCTACATAGTAACGGATAACATTTTTATATAAAAAGATATTACATTGAACGCCGGACGCCAAATTAGAAATCCATAAAAAATTTGTAAACATAAATATATAATTTTTATATAATTTTTTTTACAGAATTTTCTTCTAAAAAATAAAAATTGACAGAACGATAAAACAAAAAAAATCGCCAAAAAATTTAATTGGCAAAAATATAAATTTCTTTTTCCTGAAAAATTTTTATCTCTAATACACAATAGAGATACTAAAAAAGCCCTAAGCCGGGCGAGGAAGTTTGTTGATAAAAATACGTAAAATCTTATTTTAAAAACCTAATCCCTCATAAAAAACCAATTAGTTGCGTGTCTGACTTTCTGTTTGTTATATCTGCCGGCGTTTGTCCCATATAAATTAAAACAAAGACTCTACAATAAAATCACACGGTTGTATTAAACCAATTGAAAAACATCTAAATAACTCACGAAAGGAGAAAATAGAAAAACTCCTGCCAACAGACTATTTATTTCCGAGAACAAATCGGATCAGTTTTTATAAAAAGCAAACGAATTATTACAATAAAAATTCTCCTACAAATAGAAAAAAACAGTAGATAAAAATAAATATTAAAACACCCATCAAAAAAATTGCAAATTTTTTGTTTATAAATTGTTACCCGTTGACAAACTGTCGAAAAAATGTTATAATTTCAAAAGAAGTTATCTCAACTTTGAATTATATATAGGGACGAAGTCCTCGAAAGGAGCAATTATAAAAATGAAATACCCCGTTGATAAAATAAGAAATATATGCCTCTTGGGCCATCACGGGTCCGGGAAGACCTCTCTCGCGGAAGCTCTTCTGTATTATACAAAAGGCTCCGAAAGGCTCGGCAACACAGAAGAAGGGACTACAATTTGCGACTTTGATCCGGAAGAAATAAGAAGAAAAATGTCGATTTCGACTTCTATAGCTCCCGTTTTATGGGAAGATTACAAAATAAATATTCTTGACGCCCCGGGATATTTCGATTTCGAAGGAGAAGAGCTTCAAGCTCTTTCCGCCGCCGAATACGCGATCATCACGGTATCTGCCCGCAGCGGTGTAAAAGTAGGAACGGAAAAAGCGTTTAAACTCTGTCGAGAAAAAGGGATTCCCGCGATGTTTTACGTCACAAAAATGGACGTCGACAGCGGAGACTATCATAAAGTGGTAAATCAGTTAAAAGAAATATTCGGACAAAGAATATGCGTATATAACGTCCCGATAATCGAAAACGGGAAAACAATAGGATATGTAGATCTCAAAGATATGCAGGGAAAACGTTTTGAAAACGGAAAAAAAATTCCGGTTGACATTCCGCCGAATATGAACGACATATTAAAAGAATTTAAAGAAAGTTTCAACGAGGCGCTGGCGGAGACATCCGACGAAATGATGGAAAAATATTTCGCGGGAGAGGAATATTCTCCCGAGGAAATAAAAAAAGCCATGA
>CAJFPG010000192.1 GCA_904398665.1 Candidatus Geddesella stercoravicola
CGAAAATTAACGTCGGTATTTATGAAGGCATAAAAGAAAAATGAAAGGAATATTATGAAACAAAGTAAGATAGATTTTCTTAAAGTCAAGAATTTTCTTGGAGATAAAAAAAGCAAAAAGATTATTCTTCTTATAGTCGTAATTCTTCTTTTTATTATAGTTTTATATGATTTTTTTCCTTTTTTTCAATCTTCTGAGGATGAGAAAGAAGAAATCGTGTCGGAAAAAAGTTATGTCGAGGAACTTGAAGAAAAGCTCAAAAATATTCTTTTACAAACAAAAGGGGTCGGAAGTTGCGAAATTGTTATAACCGCGGTCGGAGGTACTGAGTATGTTTACGCGACGGAAACGTCGGATAAAAATCAAACCACGGTGAGCGGGGATAGAACTCAGACCGATACCGACTCCAAGGTGAGCGTTAAAACGGTTACGGATCAAAAGAATGAAAAGCCTCTTGTTGAAAAGGAAATTTATCCTGAAATACAGGGGGTTGTCATAATTTGCGACGGAGGAGGGAACAGCGGAACAAAAGCAGTGGCCACCGAGATCGCCTCGACGCTTCTCGGAGTGACGAAAGATAAAATCGTCGTTGAGGAAAGACGGTAGTTTCACGATTGCCGTTAATAAAAAATATTTAAGTTGGTGAATTTAATGAAAAAGCTTCGTTGGGCGATTCTCGCCCTGTCAGTCGTACTGTGTGTCGTAATATTTTTCAGTTGGGATAAAATCGCCTCTTCAAAAAACAATGAGAGCGTAGAAAATAACGCGATAGGCAGCGAAACCTATGTGAGCGGGGAAAATTATTTTGAATCGGCTCGTTATTCGAGAGATCAGGTTCGCTCCGAGACCGTTTCGGCTTTGAATGAAATATTAAATAATGAAAAGACAGAGGCGGAGACGAGATCTGCCGCGGAAGCGGATATCGCTTCCTATGCCAAAGCGTCTGAGTTGGAATCAAAAATTGAAAGTTTGGTTAAGGCTAAGGGCTTTTCCGATTGCGTCGCGTTCGTAGGAGAGGATAACGTCAGTATCGTTGTGGAGAATGTTCTCTCTTCCGAAGACGCGGCGAAAATTATAGATATCGCCATCGGTGAAACCGGATTTCCATCTTCCGTTGTAAAAATTATAGAGTTAGATTCTGAATCTGAGGAAACTTCTGCGGAAAATTCGCAAAAAGATTAAAAAAATATGAAAAATAACCTGAGGGTCTCGACAAAGCGTAAAAAATATGATATAATCATTTTGATGTATTTATAGAACGAGAGTTCTTTTTTATACATTTACGCTCAGTAGGATTGTCAGGTTTATTTATCTTCCGAAGGAGGACAAAACAATGGGTTCATATAATAACGGGTCTGTTAAAATATCCGAGGAGGTTATTGTCAAAATAGCCCAAATGGCCGCCTGTGAGGTCGAGGGCGTGGGAAGAATCTTTCCGAAGACCGTAAATTCGAAACCTACAAAAAACAATAAAGGCGTGATTTTGGTTACGGAAGATGACGGAGTTATCGTAACTGTTCAAATTTCCGTTCTTGAAAATTATAAGATAATAGAAGTCTCGGAAAAGGTTCAGGAGCATGTCGCCGAGTCTATCAGCACTATGGCGGGAATAACGGTTAAGAAAGTTAACGTCATGGTGACGGGAATAACCTCGTTAAAATAAGGAGATTATATGGTAAGAACTAAGGCCAGGGAAAACGCTTTTTTACTTTTGTTTCAGGAGTCTTTTTCCAAAAGTCAGGATTCTTCCGAAATTCTTGACGTAAATTCTGAAATAGGGGAGATTCAAGTCGACGATTATTGTAAGAAGCTTTTCAACGGCGTTGTCTCTCATAAGGACGAGATTGATTCTGTTATTGAAAAACACTTGGTGAGATGGAAAAAAAATCGTCTTTCAAAGGTCGCGCTTACCGCTATCAGAATCGCTTTATACGAAATGTATTATTGCGATGATATTGACGATTCCGTGGCTATTTCTCAGGCTGTTATTTTATTAAAAAAATACGATGATGAGAAAGCGGCGTCGTTCGCGAACGGAGTTTTGGGGTCTTGTTCCCGTGACAGAAAATGATGGATACGAATCGAGCTCTTACGGTAAAACAGTTGAATTTTTACGCTAAAAGCATACTTGATAGCGACCGGAATCTTCGTTCAGTAACCGTAAAAGGAGAAATTTCGGGATTTCATTTTCATGAGAGGAGCGGGCACGCTTATTTTGTTTTGAAAGACGAATATTCGTCCGTAAGAACCGTTATGTTCGCGTCCTATCTTTCGGCGTTGTCGTTTGTCCCGGAGAACGGAATGAAAGTTTTCGTTCACGGAAAGGTCTCTCTTTTTGAGAGGGACGGGCAGTTCCAGTTTTACGCCGACAGTATTACGGCTCAGGGTATCGGAGAGAGTTACGCGAAATTTCTCGCTTTAAAAGAAAAGCTTGAAAAAGAAGGCTTGTTTTCCTCCCGCTTCAAAAAACCGATTCCGAAGTATCCGGAAACCGTCGGCGTTATAACGTCTCCGACGGGAGCCGCGATTCAAGATTTTATAAATATTGTTTCAAGACGTTTCCCTTCTTTAAAAATTGTTTTATATCCCGTGAACGTACAGGGCGAAAACGCTGTTCCCGACGTCATAAGAGCTCTTTCCTATTTTGACGAGAAACATGTCGATGTTGTGGTTATAACTCGAGGCGGCGGAAGCTATGAAGATTTGGCTGTTTTTAACGACGAGGCTCTTGCTCGTAAAGTTTTTTTGATGAAAACGCCGGTGGTTTCTGCTGTCGGACATGAGATTGATTTTACGATAGTTGATTTTGTCGCGGATCTCAGAGCTCCGACCCCGTCGGCCGCGGCGGAGGCTGTGACCCCCGATAGGGAAAGTCTTCGAGCCTCTCTTTATGAGAAACGGACTATCTTGGAAAATATTTTAAAAAATCGTATTGAGAACGAAAGAATGAGACTGTCTATTTCTTTCGGTAAGATTGATATTTCCGCGTTATTGAAAAATGAGTCGCTTCGTCTTGATGCGTTTTACGATAAAATTCTTGCAGCGGCGAAGACTTCTTGCAATTCCCGTATTTCCGATTTGGAATATTATACGGCCAAAATAAACGCGTTGAACCCTCTTTCGGTTTTGTCGAGAGGTTTTTCGATTTCTATAAAAGACTCAAAAACGTTAAATAGCGTCGAAGAAATAAAAGAGGGCGATAAGTTTACTGTGATTTTAAAGGATGGTGAGATTGATTGTGCCGCAGAAAAAATCAGAAAAACCGATAACTTACGAAGAGGCGATGAGAAGAATAGAGGAGATATCTTCGGAAATGGAGAAAGAATCGGTCTCTCTTGACAAATTGACCGAGCTTTTTGAAGAGGCTGTGAATCTTATTTCTTTTTGCGGTTCAAAACTTAAAGACGCCGAATTAAAGATTATAAAAATAAATGAGGAAAAGGATTTTTAGAATGTCCGATAATCATAAACTTTTGGATTCCTATTTGACGATGATAAACGAGCGCCTTTCGGAGTATATTCCGGACGATGGGTCGGAGCTCTCCCAAGCCATGAGATATAGTCTTTTGTGCGGCGGGAAACGCGTCAGACCGGTTATTACTCTTGCTTTTTGCAGAATGTGCGGTAAAAAAGAAAGCGTCGCTTTACCTTTTGCTTGCGCTATTGAGATGGTTCACACCTATTCCTTGATTTTTGACGATTTGCCGTCGATGGATAACGACGATTATCGACGCGGTCAACTGGCAAATCATAAAGTTTTTGGGGACGCTATGGCTATGCTCGCGGGGTTGGGGCTTTACGCGAAGGCGTTTGAAATCGTTACTGATGTCGGCGATATCTCGGAAATCCCGACTAGTACTCTTCTTCGCGCCTCAAATTCTCTTGCGAGAGCCTCCGGTCTTGACGGGATAATTCCTGGACAGGCTTTTGATATTAAAAATAATGGAACAAAAAAACTCTCCTATGACGACATATTAAATATTCATAAACTGAAAACATCGGCGATGCTTGAAATTTCGGCTTCTCTCGGTTGTTTGGCCGCTGGGGCGGAGGAGAATGTCGTGTTAAAGGCTAAGGAATACGCCGAGAAAATCGGACTCGCGTTTCAGATACGGGATGATATCCTAGACGTTATAGGGTCCGAAGAAAAAATGGGTAAAACTATTGGAAAAGACAGGGAAGAAAGTAAGACGACTTTTGTGGATGTTTTCGGCGTTGAGAAATCTCAGTCATACGTAAGAAAATATAGCGAAGAGGCGATTCAAATTCTTTCTTATTTTGACAATAATGATTTTCTTGTTTGGTTTACGGGTTTACTCTGTGATCGCGAAAATTAAATTCGGGGGATAATAGGAATATAATGTCTTATGTGGCTGATTTTTTAAGAATGTTTTTTGAAAATCACGTTCTTGTCGCGGCGCTCCTCGCGTGGCTTATAGCTCAGCTTTTAAAGGGAATTTTGTATCTCATACAAAACAGAAAAATGAATTGGGACAGATTTTGGGGCTCGGGAGGAATGCCGTCTTCTCACGCGGCGCTTGTAACTTCTTTGGTGATGTCTATCGCTATCGAGGACGGTGGGATTTCTTCGACTTCTTTCGCTATCGCTCTCGTATTTGCTTTCGTTGTGATTTATGACGCTACCGGCGTAAGATACGCTACGGGAGAGCAGGGAAAAGTTTTGAATAAAATTAATGAGCTGAAAGGCGATGAAAATAAGCTTTTCGAAAAGGATTTTAAGGAACTTATCGGGCATACTAAACTGGAAGTGTTCGCCGGATCTGTTCTCGGCATCGCGGTCGCGATAATTTATTGGTTGATTTTTGTTCGTTAAGCGTATGTGGGTCTTATCTTTGATAAATAAATTTTATATAATTATTTAATAAATTTTATATAATTATTTTATGAGATTAAATTTCGCTTTGAGAGAGTTCACTCTTTTGTTAAAGCTTTTTACTTTTTCCCGAAAATATGATATCATATAAATAAATTATCCGAATGTGCATTATGTGACTATTATATATTATTTATTTATGTGATTTATGTAATATTTATTTTTATTTTGTTTTATATATTTTATTGTCTTAATTATATTACATTTCAAATTTGTCAATACCGATAACATAAATCTCAAATATTATAATATTATAATTATTATTTGCTTTTTATCATGTTTGTCATTTTTACGCTAATATTGATGACGCAGTATCCTAGTCGGTCGTAGCAATTACCAGGGTGGGCCTAAAAATCCACTAAAGGGCACATCGATGAAACTTCTTGTGTTTGCTTCTTACGCCCAGTTTGGGGTGGATGCTGGAAGGTAGGGTGCCGGGCAGCTATAACGGCATATGGTCATGTTCCGTCATCCGTGGAGACCTGCTCTCGTAAACCGATTTTGTGTTTACGGTTCAGGATTAAACCTGCAATGCGGTCGATTTCGCTTCGGCGAAACGAGGCTGTGTGCAGAGTAGCCTGTTTTGAGTGAGTATGGCGGATACGCTGTTCGGAACGGCTTTTCGTGGCCACGGGAAGTCCGCTCTCTGAGCGTTGAAATCTTACTTGCAAAAGAAACTAAGAATTGTTTTGCGGCCGTAGAGGAAAACTCCTAGGCTGAATCGCGCTTAAAGGATTGCAGTACGATCTGAGTGGCAATCAAGTCATACAGGCGGCGACGCTGTATCTTGCCCTTTAAAGGGAAACCGCTTTATCGGCGACGAGAAGCAGGGCTCGGGGAAACCTACTTGACCTAAGTCGTAAGATTTACTTTAAGCGCTGTCATCAATTTTTTATAAATTTTCGTGTTTTTACGTACGTGTTTTTATATTTATATATTTTATATATTTATCGTATTTAGTATTGTAAATATATCGGTTATCGGTATAACTATTTATATAATTCGGTATAAATAGTTATATAATTTAGAAGTATTATACCTAAACAATTATTTAGAAAAAAAGGAGAAGCTAGATGAACGGTCCGGCAGAGCCCCCTAACGGGGCTTCAGAACCTGAGAATAAACAGGAAATTATTACTGAGAGTAAAACAGAAATCACGTCGGAAATTAAAACTGAAATTAGAGAAGAACGTCCCAAAAAAAACAAGAAAAAAAATAGAAAAATATTTTGGATAATACGAATATTTTTTGTTTCCTTTACAATATCAGCGTTACTGTCCGTAGTTTCGGAAACGGTTACTTCGGAGCTTAATATTTGGGTTGCGATAATTATATTATTTCTCTTTATTTCTACCGGAGTTATTTTTGATATTATAGGCGTAGCTGTTACGACTTCCAATCCGTCGACGTTTAATTCTATGGCGGCAAAAAAAGTCAAGGGAGCGAAAACTGCCATTTGGTGTACCGCAAACGCCGCGGCGGTCTCAAATTTTTGTAACGACGTTATCGGCGATATCGCGGGAATTGTCAGCGGTTCGATGGGCGCTGTCATATCGATGTCACTGGCTGAAATGTTATCGGTCCCACTTTTCCCGGTAACAGTTATCGTTACCGGGCTTATTTCCGGGTTTACGATAGGAGGAAAGGCTCTCGGTAAAGGAATAGCTATGAGCGCCAATGATAACATAGTATTTTTAATTTCAAGAATACTCAGTATATTTAAAAAGGAAAAATAAAGAAATATGGAGAAGACAAGGCTCGACTCTTATCTTTGTGACAGAGGTTTTTGCAAAAGCCGCCAATTGGCGAAAACGCTTATTTCCGACGGTTTTGTTTTTGTAAATTCCGAAATTACGAAAAAACCGTCGTTTCAGGTGTCGGATAAAGATAAGATATTTGTATCGGAATATCCTAAGTATGTCAGCCGCGGCGGGTATAAACTAGAAAAAGCGTTTGCTGTTTTTAAAATAAACGCTGAGAATAGGGAGTGTCTTGATATCGGAGCTTCTACCGGGGGATTCACGGATTGTCTTCTTCAAAACGGGGCGGCGAAAGTTTACGCCGTCGACGTCGGGCGAAATCAACTCGATTCGTCTCTATTAGGAGACGAAAGAGTTGTGAGTCTTGAAAAGACTCACGTAAAGGATATTTCTTCCAAAATTCCCGGAACTAAACATTTTGGAATTATTACCATCGACGTTTCTTTTATTTCTCTTGAAAAGGTTATTCCTTTTATAAAAAATTACATATCTTCCGAGACAGACGTTGTTTGTCTTGTGAAACCTCAGTTTGAAATAGGGAAAACAAATAAGGGAATTGTTCGGGACAAAAAAGACCATCTCGCCGTGCTTCGTAAAGTTGCCTCGTTTATTGAGAAAGAGAATCTTTTTGTCGCGGGAGCGGATTTTTCTCCCGTTAAAGGCGGGGATGGAAATACGGAATTCTTATTTTATATAAAATCGTTTGACACGGGGTATTCCCCGGATTTTAAGTCTTTGGTTGAGAAGGCTCGTACGGCAGGCAGGTGAGACAATGAAAATCGCTCTTTTATCTAATCCTAATAAGGACGGCGGATACGAATGTTCAAAAAAAGTAGCGGAATATCTTTTTGATAAAAATTTTGAAATTTATTCTGATACTTCCGAAATATTGGATAACATCCCGGTATTTTCTTTAGAAAATTGCGTCTCTTATTGCGATATGGTTATCGCTGTCGGCGGAGACGGGACGATTTTACATGTCGCCGCGGCGGCCGCTGAAAAAAATAAGCCGCTTCTGGGGATAAATCTTGGGAAAATCGGATATATGGCGGAAATTGAGCCGGATGAAATTGAATTGTTGGAAAAGCTTATCGATAAAGATTTTATTACAGAAAAACGTATGATGTTGAATTTATCCGTAATAAGAAATTCCGAAACGGTTTTTTCTTCAAACGCTTTAAATGACGTCGTTATTTCTCGTGGAAGAGTTCCTAAACTTTCGGAAATAAGTCTTTGCGAGGGGGAAAAGAAAATTTGCGATTATTCTGCCGATGGAATTATTTTTTCTACTCCGACAGGATCAACGGCTTATACTCTCTCCGCGGGAGGACCGATAATAGATCCGGAGCTGGATTGTATAATCGCGACTCCTATTTGCGCTCATACTTTATCCAGATCTCGTTCTATTGTTTTTAGACCGGAAGCTGATATTCGAGCGATGCTTCTTTCCGATAACGAGGCGTGTCTTACCGCCGACGGGGGAAACGAGTTTATTTTACATAAAGGAGATACGGTTTCGGTTAAAAAATCGCGTATTTTTTTAACTCTTATAAAATTGAAAAACAGGTCTTTTTATGAAAAACTTTCTTATAAGTTAAAATAGCGGAGGAAATATGAAGTCGAAAAACAAACGCCATTCGGCGATTCTTGAATTGATAAAGAGTTCGAATATTGAAACTCAGGAAGAACTTGTCCTCCGCCTTTCTCAGACAGGCATAAACGCGACTCAGGCGACAATATCGAGAGATATTAAAGAGTTGCATCTTGTTAAAGTTTTAGATAAAAATACAAACCGATATAAATATGGACAACAAGCCCCGTCGTCTTTTGAGAAAAACGCTTTGCCGATAAAAACGGTTAATATATTCAAAGACGGCATAGTCAGCGTAAATACCGCTCAGAATCTGGTTGTTATAAAGTGTTATTCCGGAATGGCTCAGGCGGTATGCGAAGTTTTGGATTATTCCGACAGATCGGAGGTTATCGGGACTATTGCGGGCGAAAATACGATTTTTGTGGCTACCGCTTCCTCCGAAACAGCGGAGAAACTTATGAGAGATTTATCTCTTGTAATTTCTTCTTCTGAGTAGTGATTTTTTTGTTATAATTTATAAGAGTATAAGAGTAAAAGTATAATAGGTGTTTTTGTATAATTTTCGTATAAAATTTTATTTCTTTCTCTTGTTTTTTCTCAGAGATTTATTAAAATTTTATTGTTATTCGTTTTTTAGTTTTAAAAGGGAGGGGATTTTTTTGTTAAAGAGCATATATATCGAGAATATTGCTGTTATAGAAAAATCTTCCGTCTCGTTTGAAAACGGTTTTCAGGTGATAACCGGGGAGACCGGAGCGGGGAAAAGTATTCTTGTAGATTCGATAAATTTTATACTCGGGTCCCGCGCGAGTCGCGATATAATTCGTACGGGTTGTGATAAAGCTGTTGTTTCGGCTGTTTTTACGGATCTTCCGGATTCCGCTCTCGGACTTGTCGAGGATTTCGGGATAGATTATGAGGACGAGCTTATTATTCAAAGAAATTTTTCTTCCGAAGGCAAGAATACGGCCAGAATAAACGGGCTTCCGGTAACTCTTTCCATGTTGAAAGATCTCGGGACTCATCTTATAAATTTTCACGGACAACACGAGAATAATAATTTACTTGACAGCGATTTTCATCTCAGATATCTCGATCTTTTCGCGGGAGATGAAAAAGAGCGTTTGGATTATGCCGAGAGTTATAAAAAGGTTCGCGACTTACAAAAAAAGCTTCGAGCGATGAATCTTGATGAAAAAGAAAAAAAAATTCGGACTGAAACCTTGTCTTTTATAATCGACGATATCGATAAAGCCTCGTTGAAACCTGCTGAAACGGGCGGAGAAACAGAGGAAGAGACTCTCTTAAAACTGAGAAATATTCTTTATAATAAGGAGAGACTTAAAGAAAGCGTCGATAGGGCGTGGAGTTTGATTTCAGAAGAAAACGGGGCGCTCTTAAAAATATATGAGTCGTCGAAAGCCTTGTCTCAAATAGCTTCTCTTGATTCTCGGCTTGAAAGTCTATGGAAAAATATCGATAGGATATATGCGGATCTCGAATCTTTCAAAGACGATTTTCGGGATTATCGTTATGACGTTCTTTCAGAAAACGACAATTATAATCTCGATGAAGTGGAGGAGCGGCTTTCCGTCTTTGAAAGACTTGAACGAAAGTATAATAAAACATTCGGGGAACTTTTGACATATAAAGAGGAATGCGAGAGGGAGCTTGAGGAATTAAAGAATTCGGAATCAAGGATTGAGGAACTTAAAGATGAGCTTCGCGGCGAGATAAAGACTCTCCGAAAAAAAGCGGAGACTCTTACCGAAATTCGAAAAAAGGCGGGAAAATCCCTGTCTGAAAAAATTGTCTCGGAACTTTCCTTTCTTGATATGCCTTCGGTAAAATTTGAATGCCGAATATCAGAAGCCGAACCGTCGGAAAAAGGTTTTGACAGCGCGGAGTTCCTCATTTCCGCGAATCCGGGAGAAGAGCTTCGTCCTATATCTAAGATAGCGTCCGGCGGCGAACTTTCGAGAATAATGCTTGGTATAAAAAGCGTTCTTTCGGAGGCGGAAGAAGTTCCCACTCTTATTTTCGACGAGATCGATACCGGAGTCAGCGGTAAAGCGGCTCAGAAAATAGCCTTAAAACTCGCTCAAATAGCGAAACACAAACAAATTCTCGTTGTAACTCATCTTGTTCAGATGGCGGCGATGGGGGACAGGCATCTTTTGATTTCCAAACGAACGGAAAACGGAAAAACGTTTACCGAGGTCCTGCCTCTTGACGAAAAGGGCAGAATAGAAGAGATCGCGAGAATACTCGGAGGTGTGGACGTCACCGACGCGATGAGAAATACTGCCGCCGAAATGCTGAGAATTTCCGAAAGTATGAAAAAAAATATTACATAACGGCGAAGACTGCCGGGAACGGAGTTTATATCAATGGCGAAAGAACTGTCAAAAACTTATGATCCGAAGTCGGTGGAGGACAGAATTTACGAATTTTGGAACGATAACGGATATTTTAAAGCGGAAAGGGATCCTGATAAAGAGCCTTTTACTATCGTGATACCTCCTCCGAATGTCACCGGGCAACTTCATATGGGACACGCTTTTGACGAGACGTTGCAGGACATTCTTATTCGTTATAAGAGGATGTGCGGCTATTCGGCTCTTTGGGTTCCCGGAACGGATCACGCCGGTATAGCGACGCAGATAAAGGTCGAGGAGACTCTCAGAAAAGAAAAGGGGATTACTCGTCATGATCTCGGGCGTGAGGAATTTTTAAAGATTGTTTGGGCGTGGAAGGAAAAATACGGAAACACTATAATAAATCAGCTCAAAAAAATAGGATCTTCCTGCGATTGGTCGCGTCTTCGCTTTACTATGGACGAGGGCTGTTCGAGAGCTGTCAGGGAAGTTTTTGTAAATCTTTATAATAAAGGACTCATATACAGAGGAAACCGTATAATAAATTGGTGTCCTCATTGCATAACGGCCCTTTCCGACGCTGAGGTCGAATATTCCGAGCAGGCCGGGCATTTTTGGCATATAAGATATCCGATAAAAGGAGAAAAGGATCAATACGTTATTATCGCGACAACGAGACCCGAAACAATGCTGGGGGACACAGCGGTCGCCGTGAATCCGGACGATGAAAGATATTCCTCTCTTGTCGGGAAAAAACTCATATTGCCGCTTGTAGGCAGAGAAATTCCGGTTATAGCCGACGAATATGTCGATAAAGATTTTGGGACCGGCTGTGTTAAGATAACGCCCTGTCATGATCCCAATGACTTTGAGGTCGGAAAACGGCATGGTTTGGAAGAGATCCTTATTCTTGACGAGCATGCCAAAATTAACGAAAACGGCGGGAAATATCAGGGGCTTGACCGTTATGAGGCGAGAAAACGGATTGTCGATGATCTCGAAAAGGAAGGTTATCTTGTAAAGGTTGAAGAGCATACTCATAATGTCGGAACTTGTTATCGTTGCAAGACGACAGTGGAACCGATAACCTCAAAACAGTGGTTTGTCAAAATGAAGCCTCTTGCCGGGCCCGCGATAGATGTTGTAAAGGACGGGACTATAAAGTTTATTCCCGAAAGATTTTCCACAAATTATATCAACTGGATGGAAGGTATTCACGATTGGTGTATTTCGCGTCAGCTTTGGTGGGGACATAGGATTCCGGCTTATTATTGCGACGCTTGCGGTGAAACTATTGTTTCGAAAGAAGAAGTCGAAGTTTGTCCGAAGTGCGGAAATAAATTGCGGCAGGACCCCGATGTTTTGGATACTTGGTTTTCTTCCGCTCTTTGGCCGTTTTCAACGCTCGGCTGGCCGGAAAAAACTCCCGATTATGAATATTTTTATCCGACGTCCGTGTTGGTTACGGGGTATGATATAATTCCGTTTTGGGTGGCGAGGATGATATTTTCCGGAGTGGAGCATACCGGAAAAGCTCCTTTTTCTACTGTTCTGATCCACGGTCTTATTCGGGATAATCTCGGAAGAAAATTCTCTAAATCCCTCGGGAACGGTATAGATCCTCTTGAAATGGTGGATAAATACGGAGCTGACGCTCTGCGTTTCACGCTTATTATGGGTAATTCTCCCGGAAACGATATGCGTTTCAGCGAGGAAGAAATCACGGCTTACCGCAATTTCGCTAATAAGATATGGAATGCCGCCCGTTTTACTATGAATTATCTCACGATAGATAAGATTGAATTGCCGAGAGAGCTTGAAACGGAGGATGAGTGGATACTTAATCAGTATAACGATACCGTAAAATCCGTCAGGGAAAATCTTGATAAATGTGAGCTTGGAGTTGCCGCTCAGAAACTTTACGACTTTATTTGGGATAAAGTTTGCGATTGGTATATAGAGTTTGTCAAACCTCGTCTTTTCGAGACAAATACAGATGAAAAAACTCGTCTTTCCGCTCAGCAAACGCTTTGCTATGTTATGAGCAATACTTTGGCTCTGCTTCATCCGTTTATGCCGTTTGTTACCGAGGAGATATGGCAATCGCTTCCACATGACGGAGAAGCTTTGATAATTGAGAAGTATCCGCAATACAGGGAAGAGCTCCGCTTTGCCAAATCTTCCGAGGCTATGGAAAATGTTATGGCCTTGATAACGCAGATACGTCAGGTCAGGAATTCAATGAATGTTCCGTCTTCCAAAAAGACTAAACTTTTTATAGAAAGCGATAATTCTGAGGTTTATATTTCTTGCTCGGAGTTTTTAAAACGTCTTGCGGGTGCTTCGGAAATTCTCTTTGATTCTCCCGGAGAAGTAAAGACTGTGCCGGTGGTTACCGCGGACGCGAAAGCTTTTATTCCGATGGATGAGCTTGTTGATATAGAGAAGGAGAAGGCTCGTTTGATCAAAGAGATGGATAGACTTAAAGGAGAGATAGCAAGGATCGAGTCGAAGCTTTCCAATGACGGTTTCGTTTCAAAAGCGCCTCAAAAAGTCGTCGACGCGGAACGGACCAAGAAAGAAACTTATGAAAAACAGCTCGCGAACGTGAAAAAGGTTTTTGCAGAGTTGTAATCAAATTTGATTTTGAAAATTACGGTGTCTCAGAGGCGAAAGGGCAGTCGGTTGCTTTTGTCGCTTTCGTCTCTGTGATTCCGAAAATATAACCGCCTTTAGCTCAGCTGGATAGAGTATCAGATTCCGATTCTGAGGGTCGAGGGTTCGAATCCCCCAAGGCGGGCCATGCAGGAGCGAACCGATATCGCTTGCTTCTGCCTTTATTTTTGAAATCAGAAAATGCTTTCGCGGCTGTCATTTTCCCGAGAGACTTTTTTAAATTTTGATATCTCGGAAATTGTGTCTGGAATTTCAATGTTTTGACGTTGTCAAAAAACTGAAACCGCTGTAAAAAAAGTCTCTCTAATATTTTTTAGCTTTTCTCGGCTCTGTGACTGCATGAATTTATCGTTATTTATGCTGACGGGAACTTTTTCTTGTTATGAAGTTGTCTTTTATTTTTATAGTTTCAGGAAAAGATTTCGTTTCAGTATAAAAATCAATATAAAAATTTGTTCTCTCTTTTTCTCTTACACTTACATATGTTTTTATTTGTTTGTTTCTTTCTTTTATTTCTTTCGCGAAGCGGTTTATCATTGTCTCAGAGATAAAGAGAACGAAGTTTTTGATGGGGGTGAAATTGGGTTCTGGTTTGATTGGCATTATGTCTTTTCTTCTTCCTTATAATTTTGTAGGCGATATATTTGTTATTGTTTTGAAAAAACGATGAGCTTTATGGTTGTCTGATCTCGAAAAAATTTTTTTGAAAGTTGTTCGGGATTTTTGCAATGATTTTTTTGATAGGAGAAAAACAATGGAAAATGAACATATTGAAGACGCGGACACTTCGAATATTAAGGAAAAAATCTTGTATGCCACTCCGATTGAGGCGTGTAGACTTTTGGAATCTGATATGCGAGGGTTGTCCGGCGAAGAGGCCGCGAAACGTTTAGCGCGTTACGGTAAGAACGAATTGGCTCAAAAAAAGCAAACAAGTATGGTAAAAAAACTTTTGGCCAATTTTACAAGCCTTATGGCGTTACTTTTATGGGGCGGCGGTGTAATGGCGATTTTATCGGGAGCTTTGGAACTTGGAATCTCCATTTTTTGCGTAAATTTGATTAACGGTTTTTTTTCTTTTTTCCAAGAATTTAAAGCGGAAAAAGCGACTTCGGCCCTTCAAAAAATGCTTCCTTCCTATGCCCGTGTCGTGCGTGACGGCGAGGAAGTGAAAATTCTCGCGACAGATATTGTTCCGGGAGATATTATGATTTTGGAAGAAGGGGATCGTATCTGCGCTGATGCCCGTGTATTGAGAAGCAATGATTTTCGCGCGGATCAATCTACTTTGACGGGGGAGAGTAATCCGATAAGAAAAAGCGGAGACGCCGTCTCTCGGGAATCTTCTTATTTAGAAGCTGAAAATATGATTTTTTCCGGAACTTCCGCCGCCGCCGGGACTTGCCGAGCCCTGGTTATATCGACCGGAATGAACAGTGAGTTCGGAAAAATTGCCAATTTGACACAGAATACGGAAAAAAGTCTTTCTCCTTTGCAGAAAGAATTGAATATTTTAACGAAACAAATTGCCGTTATCGCTTTCGGAATAGGTTTAATATTTTTTCTTATAGCGGCGTTTCTTGTTCATGATCCGTGGCTCGAGGCTTTTT
Source organism: Candidatus Geddesella stercoravicola (assembly GCA_904398665.1). GTDB lineage: Bacteria > Bacillota > Clostridia > Oscillospirales > UBA644 > Geddesella > Geddesella stercoravicola. The sequence continues at coordinate 14,913 of CAJFPG010000192.1, forward strand.
TGTTCGCTTTGGGTATGGTCGTGGCGTTTATTCCGGAGGGTTTGCTGCCGGCTGTCACTCTTTCGCTTGCTCTCGCCGTTCAAAAAATGGCTAAGGAACATGCTTTGGTCAAAAAACTTTCGGCCGTGGAGACTTTGGGCTGCACGAATGTTATATGTTCTGATAAAACAGGAACTTTGACACAAAACGAAATGACTGTAAATCATGTTTGGACGTTAGCGGCTGAGATGACAGTTACCGGAGAAGGATATTCTCCGAATGGTGAGATTCGGGACGGAGACACTGTTGTAACCGCTCAAAAAAGCGGACTTTTAAGGCTTTTGTTGACAGGCGCGGCTTTGTGTTCAAATGCTAAATTGTTGCCTCCGGAAGAGGGAAAAGAAAGATATACCGTTCTCGGCGATCCGACAGAGGCGAGTCTTGGAGTCGTGGCTCGCAAGGCGGGTATAGATATAGATATAATGAACCGTGATTTTCCAAGAATTATGGAACTTCCTTTTGATTCCCGAAGAAAACGTATGGCGACAATTCATCAATTAAAAGAACCGTTTGAGGGAAGCCGCAGGATCGCTTTTGTTAAAGGAGCCCCGAAAGAAGTTCTTGAATTGTGCGAACGTTGCGGAGACGGTTTTTCTTCGAGAACTCTTACCGACGGCGACAGAGCAAGAATTATTGAGGCGAATGATAAATACGCCAGGGAAGGACTTCGCGTTTTGGCTGTCGCGTACCGTCCTCTAAAAAAAGAAGATGACACTTTGCCTGAGTCTATTCGAGAGTATACCGCCGAAAACGTAGAGAGAAATTTGACGTTTTTAGGACTTGTCGCTATGCAGGATCCTCCGAGAGCAGAGGTAAAAGAAGCCGTTAAACTTTGCAGAAGCGCCGGAATTAAAATTATTATGATTACCGGGGATTACGGACTCACGGCGGAGAGTATAGCTCGAAAGATTGGTATTATACAAAGCCCCGACGCGAAAGTTATTTCCGGAAGCGAGTTATCGAAAATGGATGATAACTCCTTAAAACAAGTTCTTTCGGGAGAAGTTGTTTTCGCTCGTATGGCTCCCGAACAAAAATATCGTATTGTATGCGCGTTACAGGAAATGGGAAATATCGTAGCCGTGACGGGAGACGGGGTTAACGACTCTCCAGCTCTTAAAAAGGCGGATATAGGAATCGCTATGGGAATTACCGGCACGGATGTGGCGAAAGAAGCGGCGGATATGATTTTGAGCGACGATAATTTTGCTTCGATCGTTCGCGCCGTAGAGGAGGGACGAAGCGTATATAATAATATCCGAAAGTTCCTTAGATATATATTTGACAGTAATACCCCGGAAGCGGCCGCTCCCGCTTTATATCTTATTTCCGGAGGTTTGATCCCTGTGCCTCTCACTATTATGCAGATTTTGACAATTGATATCGGGACTGATATGGTTCCGGCTTTGGGTTTAGGCGCGGAAACGGCGGAAAGCAGCGTTATGACAAAACCTCCACGCTCCGTAAAAGAACGGTTGCTTAATAAAAACGTTATTCTTATCGGTTTTCTTTGGTATGGTCTTTTGGACACGATTTTCGCCCTCGGCGGATATTTTTTAGCGAGTTTTTTGAATGGTTGGCCCGGTACGGCTCTCGCCGCCGAAGGAACCAAAGGGTATGCCGAAGCTACCACAATGATGCTTGCCGGAGTGGTTTTTTCCCAGATGGGAATGGTATTGAATAATCGAACCGATTATGAGTCGGTGTTTAAAAGAGGACTTTTCAGCAATCGGTATATAAACGCCGGGTTGATTATAGAAGTTGTTATTTTGCTTGCGATTATTTACGTTCCTTTTTTGAACGGGATTTTTAACACGGCGCCCATTTCTTTGATAGAGTGGCTTTATTTAATATGTATTCCGTTTATTGTATTTGCCGTCGAGGAATTGAGAAAAATGATTTTGAGAAAATATCGAGCGAAAAGGAGCGCGATGAAATGAAAGTATTGGTTGTAGGATGCGGTAAGTTCGGAATCAGGGTGTCTGAATATCTGACGAGAAAAAATCACGATGTTGTTGTGGTTGACAATAATCCCGACACTTTTCTTGCTCTGAGCGCTGAGTTTACGGGAAAAACTATATGCGGTATCGGATATGATAAAGATGTCTTGGAAAACGCCGGAATTGCTTCCGTCGATGTTTTAATAAGCTGCGCGAGCAGCGATTCTTTGAACGCGGTATTGGCGAATATAGCTAAAAATATTTATCATGTTCCGACAGTTATTGCTCGTATGTATGATCCGACCCGCGCGAAAATGTTTGAGTCTATGGGTATATATACAGTTTCCATCACCCGTCTCGGTTTGGAAAATATTATGGATTTTTTGGAA
>CAJFPG010000193.1 GCA_904398665.1 Candidatus Geddesella stercoravicola
ACAATACCATTAGACGAGCAAAATCCCGACGAATACTATGCCGAATTAGAACGCAAAACGCTGCGAAAAATAAACGAGCTTGGCATAGGGCCTCAAGGGTTCGGCGGGAAAACCACGGCCCTTGCGGTTAAAATAAAGACATATCCTACCCATATAGCGGGTCTTCCGGTAGCGGTAAATATGGGATGTCATGTCACAAGACATAAAACCGCTATAATTTAAAATAAAGCAGCGAAATAATTTAATTACAACATTTAAATAATTTAAATAATTTCAATAATTCTTAAATATTTCCTCTCTTAGATAATTTCCACGATATTGTGATATATATAATATTCAAAAATATATCATCAATATATCATCATGTCATCGAAATAAAAACATTTTGAAAAAAAGCCAATAACTTCCTTAATTGGCCTATACGTTTACACAAAAAAAACGACAAAATTGTATATTTCAAAGAAGATAAAGGAGATACTATTATGAAAAAAATTTTTATGCCTGCAGATATTCTTCTTCCCTCAGATAAAAGCAATATGAAAGTGTGGAGCGTCGTAGCGTGCGATCAATACACTTCCGATAAAAACTATTGGGAAAGAGTCGAGAAAACCGTAGGAGAAAATCCATCGACGCTGAAAATAACTCTGCCTGAAATATATCTTGAAGAAAAAGACCTGCCTGAAAGAATCGAAAAAGTCAACTCTACTATGAAAACCTATATCGAGAACGGCACCTTTGAGACTCTTAAAAACAGCTATATTTATACCGAAAGAACTTTATCTAACGGGAAAACACGTAAAGGTCTTATAGGAATTGTAGATCTTGAAGCGTATGACTTTTCAAAAGACTCTACATCGCCCATCAGAGCGACAGAGGGAACGGTTTTAGAAAGAATTCCACCGAGAGTTAAAATAAGAGAAAACGCCCCCATAGAATTGCCTCACATAATGATTTTGATCGATGATCCCGAAAAAACCGTCATAGAACCGATAGCCAAAACATCTCCGGAAAAAATATATGATTTCGATCTTATGGAAAACGGCGGACATATAAAGGGATATAAAATAAGAGGAGAATCCGATATCGCCGCTCAAATAAATCTCTCGCTCGATAAATTATGCGAAGATGACATATGCGAAAAAAAATACGGAATTAAAGACGTCGCCCCATTACCTTTCGCAATGGGAGACGGAAATCACTCGCTGGCGACCGCTAAAACATGTTGGGAGAAAATAAAGAATTCCAATCCCGACTCACCCGCGAGATACGCTCTTGTGGAAATAGTGAATCTCCACGACGAATCTCTTGAATTCGAAGCGATTCACCGAAACGTTTTCGATATAGATCCAAAACGACTGTTTTCCTCAATGAAAGAATATTTCGATTGTAATATTTCGTCATTTCCGTTTAAAAAGCAAAAAGGAAGACAATACTTTACTTATCTGACAAAAGACGGCGACATTTTTGTTGAAATAATCAACCCTTCCCACAACCTGGCTGTCGGAAGCGTGCAAAAGTTTCTTGACGAATATCTAAAAGAAGAAGGAAAAATAGACTATATTCACGGAGAAGACGTCGTCAGAAAGAACCTGTCAGAAACCGCTGTCGGATTTTTATTCGATACAATGAGCAAAGACGAATTATTTCCCACGGTAATAAAAGACGGAGCGCTTCCGAGGAAAACCTTCTCGATGGGACACGCCGAAGATAAAAGATATTATCTTGAAGCTAGAAAAATAAAATAATTTTATACATTTTAAGGAGTTTGTTATGGATTTTACCGGACTCACAGATGAGGAAGTCAGAGAAAAAACAGAAAACGGAAAAATTAACAAATGCTCCGTTCAAAAAACAAAAACGATAAAAGATATCGTAAGCTCAAACGTATTTACGTTTTTTAACCTGATATTTGTAATTCTCTTCGCTTTAATTATAGTCACGGGGCATGTCAAACACACGCTGTTCATGTTCATAATCGTGGCGAATACTCTTATAGGAATCATACAAGAAATAAAAGCAAAAAGAACAATTGACAAACTATCTTTGCTCTCGGCCCCGACGGCTCACGTAATAAGAAACGGACAAGAACGAGAGATTCCGACAGAAGAAGTAGTCGAAGGAGATTTGGCGGTAATTTCAGCGGGAGAACAAATTTACGCTGACGGACAAATCATTTACGGATTTGCCGAAGTAAACGAATCTATGCTTTCGGGAGAAGCAGACGACATAAAGAAAAATGTCGGAGATAAAATTCTGTCCGGAAGCTTTGTGACGGCAGGAACGGTACGATGCGTCATAGAAAAAGTGGGAGACGAGTGTTATGCCTCGCAAATAGCGGCGGAAGCTAAAAAATATAAAAAAGTTCGCTCGGAAATCGTTACGTCTTTCAATAAAATCGTAAAAGTAATCGGTTTTATAATAATACCTCTCGGACTTCTTCTGTTTTTAAAACAATGGCTTTTCCTCGAAATGCCTCCGATAGACTCTATTGAAAAAACCGCGGCGGCTTTAATAGGAATGATACCGGAGGGATTATATCTTTTAACAAGCGTCGCTCTCGCGATAAGCGTTATACGTTTGGCGAGAGAAAAAACTCTCGTTCAAGAAATGTACTCAATAGAGTCCCTCGCCAGAGTCGACGTAATCTGCGTCGATAAAACCGGAACTATAACTTCGGGAGAAATGGCGGTATCAGAAATCAAAGAAATATCAAACGCGACAATTTCGACAGAAGATATAATAAAAAATATGCTCGCCTCTGCGAAAGAAGAAAATATCACTTCAAGAGTTCTCTCCGAATATTTCGGCAAGGAAAAAACCATGTCGTTAAAATATGAGATTCCGTTTTCTTCAAAAAGAAAATGGTCCGGGTGCGTTTTCAAAGAAGGAGCCTTCGTATTGGGTGCTCCGGAAATAATTTTAAACGATAATTACAAAAAAATTGAAGATATCGTCATTCCTTATTCCTCAAAAGGTTTTCGCGTTCTTCTATTGGCGGAAGCGAAATCAATAAACGAGGATTCCATCGAAAACCCGTCCCCGATTTCTCTTATAATACTGGAAAACAAGCTTCGAACAAATGTGGCAAAAACATTTTCCTTCTTTAAAGAAAACGGAGTAGATGTAAAAGTTATTTCCGGCGATAATCCGATGACAGTATCGGCGGTCGCCAAAAGAGCAGGGATTGAAAACGCAGAAAAATTTATAGATCTCTCCGGGCTTTCAGACGACGAGGTCAAAACCGCGGCTAACAATTTTACCGTTTTCGGACGAGTAAACCCTCGTCAGAAAAAAATACTTATACAAGAACTTAAAAACACAGGGAAAACTCCCGCCATGGTCGGAGACGGGGTAAACGATGTTCTCGCGTTGAGGGAAGCAAGTTGTAGTATCGCGATGGCTCAGGGAAGCGAAGCGGCAAAAAGAGTCTCAAATCTTATTTTATTAAATTCGGATTTTGATCTAATTCCGAAAATTATCTATGAGGGAAGACGAGTCATAAACAACATAAGCCGCTCATCTTCTCTGTTCCTAGTCAAAAATATTTTTTCCATTCTCTTGACTTTTGCTTTATTGTTTTTGCCTTTTCCTTTCCCTTACGAGCCGATACAATTAACGCTCATAAGCTCTATTACTATCGGAATACCCTCGGTCATTCTCGCGTTAGAACCTGACAGAAATATAATAAAAGGCAAATTTATATTAAATACAATAGCGAAAGCTCTTCCAAGCGCGATAGCGGATTTCTTTTCGGTATTAGCGATTCTTACAATTACTTATTTCGCTGGAATTGACAATCATGCCGAAATTGCGACCTCTACAATCCTAATGATGGCCTTAATAGGATTTATCACTGTGTTTAGGGCGTGTGTTCCTTTTACAAAACTTCGTAAAATAATGTTCGGCTCAATAGTTGGACTTTTTGTTCTGACAGTCGTTTTAATAGGGAAAACCGTTCTTGAATTTACTCTTCTGCCTCCGAGACTTCTCGCGACGGTAGCGGTTCTCGCGATAATCGCGATACCGATGATTCATTTATTGAGCGTTTTGATTGAAAAAATCGCTCAAAGAAGGGAAAATAAAATAAATGTCTCTTGAATACAAATTTGATACTCAACTTATTATCGAGGGCGAAAATCTATCGGAAGACAAAATAGACTCTTATATAACAAATAATATTGACGGAGATTGCCTTTTGGTGGCGGGAGATGAAAATCTTATCAGACTTCATTTTCATACCAATGTTCCGTGGAAAGTTATAGAATATTGTAATTCTCTCGGAGAAATTTACGATATTGTGATTGAAAACATGGAAAGACAGCAAGCGGGACTTAAAGGATAATTTTTTAGGAGGAAAAATAATATGGATAACGAAATTTTAAAAACCATAAAAGCCAGAAGAAGTGTCAGAAAATATATCCATGAAAAACAAATAGATGATGAAACTCTCCGTCTAATTCTCGAGGCGGGGACTTTCGCCGCGACGGGAATGGGACGGCAGTCACCAATAATAATCGCGGTACAAAACCAAGAAGATATCAATATAATGAGACGATTGAACGCTACGATAATGGGAAATCCTAATTCTGATCCATTTTACGGAGCCCCGACAGTCGTTGTAGTTCTCGCGGATAGAAATATAGGAACTCGGACAGAAGACGGAAGTCTTGTAATCGGAAATATGATGCTCGCGGCGGAATCATTAGGAGTTTCGTCTTGTTGGATTCACCGGGCAAAGGAAACTTTTAATACTGACGAGGGTAAGCTTTTACTGAAAAAATGGGGTATTTCGGGAGATTATGAAGGCGTAGGAAATTGTATTCTCGGATATCTCGACGGAGAAAAACCTATCGCAAAAGAGAGAAAAGCAGATTATATTAAAATTATAAAATAAATTAAAAAGGGAACCTTATATATGACAGCAAGAGAAAAAAAGAAAAAATTATTTTTATTATTTATTTTAGCGTTTTTTCTCTTGTTTTTAGCTATCTCCATTTATATGATGAACTTATTTAATATGTTTCCTCAAAAATATTATTTAGCTAAAGATTTCGGTATTGAAACAATAAAAAGCGAAGTTGATTTTAATAAAAACGGAACGGACGATTACACAGATATATTACTTGGGGCACGTAAAGACGCTGAAAATCATCCTGTCTACAACGGAAAATATTACGACGAGGGATACCCTCCCGACAATATAGGAGTATGTACCGACGTTATATGGAGAGCATTTAAAAACGCAGGATATTCTTTACGGGACATGATAGATAACGATATAAAAAGAAGACCGGAAGAATATAAAAACATTAAAACTCGAGATAAAAATATAGATTTTCGAAGAGTCGTCAATCTCGAAATATTTTTCGACGAATACGCTCTCACGCTGACCTCCGATATCTCTGAAATCGAAGAATGGCAACCGGGAGACATAGTGATTTTCAATAACGGAAAACATATAGGAATTGTCTCCGACAAAAGGAACGCGAACGGCGAACCTTATATTATACATAACGGAGGTCAACCGAATCGAGAAGAGGACTATTTAAAACGCGGAAATGTTTATAAACACTACCGTTTTGATGCTTCGAGACTTCCCAACGAAATATCAGTTAAATGGACCGAAAAATAACAATAAAAAATACCGCCAAGGCAAAAGCCTTGACGGTATTTTTATTCAGGAAATAATTTTATGACGGAAATCTCAGGACGATTGCAAAATCTGATAGGAAACGGATAATTTCCCAACCCGGCATTAACATACATAAGACTGTCTCCAAAACTGTACAACCCTCTCGTACGTTTTCCGTTCAAATCAGGAAACCATTCTTCCCCATCGTATAATGTTCCTATGTAAGGCAAACGAACCATACCTCCGTGAGTATCGCCGCAAAGAGATAGATCTATACCAAAAGACGCGAATTTTTCAAAATTTTGCATATGAGATAAAAGAATAGTAAAAGTATGATCGTCTCGAACAAACGCGTTGGATAGGTCAAACGTTCCTGTAAAATATACGTTAGTTATTCCGTAAAAATGAAGAGTTGTCTCCCCTATCGTTATTTCATCTTCTTTGTAATCTAAAACTCTGACTCCGGCGGAAGAAAGTTCCTCAAAATAATCATCATTGTTATCATGTTCTCCGTTAACAAAATAAACAACATAATTTTCAGCGAGAGATTTCATTAAGGAAACGGCGATTTTTCTTCCGTTTGAATCGCCGTTAGTGTACATGTCTCCTGTAACGACGACAATATCCGGATTTTCAGCTTTAATTTTATCCAAAAGGACAGAGTTCCCCGTTCCGAAGCTCATTCCGTGAAGATCCGAAATTTGAACAATAGTTATTTCATTATTGATTTTCTCATCGACAATTTCAGTGTATGTTGTCTCGGGAACAAAAGTTGAGAAAAACCAAATTCCCGAAGCAATAACTAAAATCACAAGAAGAATTATCCAAAATTTTTTTCTTTTCTTTTTCATCATTTTTCCTTAGAGACATATAAACCGCAAAGAATTTTACAATTACATCTCATAAAAAATATATAGTAAAACTAAAAAAGTATAAAAATATGACTCCTATAAAACATTATATGCTTATATATAAAAATAAAACTATCAAATAACGGGAAATTAATTTTTCTATATAAAAATTAATTCTCCTCATATAAATTCAATCAAACATAAATAAAAGTATTTTTTGTCGTAATATGGAAAAATACCTAATAAATTCATACGGTTATCGTCGAAAAAATATTTTTTCGACGATAACCGATCGCTTTATTTCAAACTAACAATAAAATAAACCCATATCCATAAAATTTATGAATATTCGTTTGTAAACAAAATTTTAAACCGGGTGAATTCCGCTTTTCTTATCTCCGTGAACCGGATCCACTCCGTATTTTTGAGCTTGCCTGTATTCAAAAAACTTAACGGCGACCTGACCGAATAAAGCGTAAGACAAAACATCTTCGTCCTGTTCAATATAAGGCTTTATTTCCTCTCTAAGTTTATCAAGTTCCGGCTCGAGTCTATCCGCGGGACGTTCTGTAATTCGTTCCTCGTCTCCGATTATTTGTTTTACAAATTCCTCTCTGATCGGAACTGGAGTCTTCCCGTATTCGCCCCTAACAAGACCTTTAAACTCCTTCGAAACATTATTATATCGTCCGAAAAGAACATTAAAAACAGCCTGTGTTCCGACAATTTGAGAAGTAGGCGTAACCAAAGGAGGGTATCCGGCGTCCTCGCGAACTCTGGGAACCTCTTGTAATACCTCTTCATATTTATCTTCTTTTCCCGCTTGTTTAAGCTGAGAAACTAAATTCGACAACATTCCTCCCGGAACCTGATAAAGAAGAGCGTTCGTATCAACAGCCAACATCTTAGTATTAAGTAGCCCGCTTTGAAGCGCGGCCTCTCTTATAGGAGCAAAAAATCCTCTGGCCTCGTTCAATTTCGCGAGATCCAAACCTGTATCGTATTGAGTCCCTTTTAGAGCGGCCACAATAGCCTCGGTAGCCGGCTGAGAAGTTCCGAGCGCGAAAGGAGACAAAGCAGTGTCAACCACGTCAACGCCAGCCTCGACCGATTTTATCACAGTCATGGAAGCGAGTCCCGCCGTATAATGAGTATGAAGCTGAATAGGCAATTTTACGCTTTCTTTCAAAGCTTTTACAAGATCATACGCGACATACGGAGTAAGAAGCCCCGCCATGTCCTTGATACAAATTGAATTTGCTCCCATTTCTTCCATTTGCTTCGCAAATTCAACATACTTCTCTATTGTATGAACGGGACTCGTCGTATAACTCAAAGCAGCCTGAACATGACCGCCTTCCTTGATTGTCGCCTTAACGGCAGTTTTAAGGTTTCTGACGTCATTCAAAGCGTCAAATATTCTTATTATATCAATCCCGTTCGCTAATGATTTTTGTACGAAATATTCCACGACATCATCAGCGTAATGACGATAACCAAGTATATTTTGTCCTCTAAAAAGCATTTGTAGCTTTGTGTTTTTTACATTATCCCTTATTATACGAAGCCTCTGCCATGGGTCTTCATGTAAAAAACGCAAACAACTGTCAAAGGTCGCCCCACCCCATGCTTCAAGAGAATTATATCCTATTTCATCAAGGGTTTTTAGAGACGGAAGCATTTGTTCCGTAGTCATTCTCGTAGCTATAAGAGATTGATGAGCGTCTCTTAAAATAGTTTCGGTAATTTTTACTTGTCCCATAATAATACTCTAATCCTTTCCTCCGTCAACTAAACAAATTCAAAAACACGCCGGCCGCAACTGCGCTTCCTATGACGCCGGCGACATTCGGTCCCATAGCGTGCATCAAAAGGAAATTTCCGGGATTCTCCTCAGAGCCTACAACCTGAGAGACTCTCGCGGCCATCGGGACAGCGGAAACTCCGGCGGAACCGATAAGTGGATTCACTTTACCACCCGTAAACAAATACATAAGCTTTCCGAAAAGAACTCCTCCCGCAGAGGCAATAGAGAAAGCGACAAGACCAAGCAAAAGTATATATAGGGTCTGAGGTTTTAAAAAGTTTTCCGCGTTTGCGGTCGCCCCGACCGAAATACCAAGAAATATTGTTACGATATTACAAAGCTCGTTTTGTGCCGTTTTACTAAGTCTGTCGACCACTCCGCACTCTTTCATTAAGTTACCCAACATAAACATACCGATAAGAGGAGCGGAATCGGGAAGAATTAAAATAATTATAACGGAGACAGCTATCGGAAAGATTATTTTTTCTTTCTTCGACACGGGTCTCAATTGCTCCATAACCACGGCTCTTTCTTTTTTTGTGGTGAGAAGTCTCATTATAGGAGGCTGAATAATTGGAACCAGCGCCATATACGAATAAGCGGCGACAGCAATAGCGCTCAAAAGTCCGGGAGCGAGCGTCTTGGTCACAAGAATCGCCGTAGGACCGTCCGCTCCGCCTATAATGCCTATCGAAGCGGCTTCAAGCGGATTAAATCCGAGGAATAGAGCGCCTATAAACGTGATAAAAATACCTAGTTGAGCAGCCGCACCGAGAAGCAAACTTTTCGGGTTTGCAATAAGAGGCGAAAAATCGGTCATCGCGCCTATCGCGAGGAAAATAAGAGGAGGATAAATACCGAGTTTAACGCCCAAATACAAAAAGTCAAGCAAATTTCCGCCTTGTATTATTCCGGACATATCGAGCTGTCCGTCGGCAAAAAACTCAGGATGCATCAAGTTAGCAAGGGGAAGATTCGCCAAAAGCATACCGAACGCTATCGGCAAAAGCAATAAAGGCTCAAACCCTTTTCCTATCGCAAGATATATAAGCACGCAAGACACGGCTATCATTATAAGCTGTCCGTAAATTGGAATGGTTAAACCGAAAATATTAATTTCCATCATTGGCTCGAACAAGGCCGCCAATCCGGAAGTCCTTAAAAAATCATTAAAAATGCCGAGAATATCCAAAATATTACCCTCCGATTTCTTAATTTATAAAGAACAATTAAAAAGAAACCAGAGCGTCGCCTGTATTAACGGAAGCCCCCTGAGTAACATGAACGGCTGAAACCGTACCGTCTTCCGAAGCCTTAATATCGTTTTCCATTTTCATTGCTTCCAGTACGCAAAGCACGTCGCCTTTTTTAATCGTGTCCCCCGCTTTACAATTGACTTTTAATATAGTTCCAGGCATCGGAGCTTTAACGGTATTAGCGCCGGCGGCGACAGGAGCTTTAACCGGCTCAGACGCGGGCTGAGAGACCGGCTGAGATGAAGGCTGAACGACAGGGGCCGGTTCCGTCGTTTGAACAGGGGCGGAAACAGCGACCCCGGAAGAAGAAACCTCTTCAACCTCAACGGAATATTGTTTGCCGTTTATTTTAATATTATATGTCTTTATCATATTTTTTACCTCCTACCTTATATCCTTTTAAATGATTTAATTTTATACTTTTGTCTAACCGTAGCTTGATTTGTATTCGTATTATATACAGCCGCTATCGCGGCGGCAATCACAGCCGCAATCTCTTCCTCGTTTTCCGACGAAGACGAAACAATAGGCTGAGTCGCTGAAACC
>CAJFPG010000194.1 GCA_904398665.1 Candidatus Geddesella stercoravicola
CTACCCTTCTCAGGGTTTCGCGACCGTCAAAGAAAGACGGCAACGGCACGGCGGGAAGCGAAGTGTCTACCCTTCTCAGGGTTTCGCCGCCGTCAAAAACGGCAACTGCGCATGAAACATTATATAAATTATATTAAGATTATTAAGATACTAAGATAAGGTATAAAACCGATAAAAGCAAACGGCGTTTTTTTCTGTCCGTTTTTTTGACAACTCCGAAAAAACGACAGAGGTACAGCGGTATTATAAGTATAAAAATGATTTTTCGTATTTATTATTTATATCGTATATATCGTATATTTATATTCATATTTATACTTATTTATTTGTTAGCTCCGCAGCACTTTTTATATTTTTTGCCGCTCCCACATGGACAGGGATCGTTCCTTCCGACCTTTTCGGATTTTTTTACGGTAACCGGCTGAGGTTTCGCTCCTCCGAGATTGTTGGAGACAACAGCGACCTGTTTTCTTTTAAGCTGATCGTCGCGGACGATTCTCACCACCATTACGGCTCTGACAGTGCGGTATTTTATATCTTCTATCATCTCGTCGAACATATTCGCGCTCTCGAATTTATATTCGACAACCGGATTTTTGTTCCCGTACGCTCTCAGCGAAACGCCCTGTTTCAGATCCTCCATCGCGTCTATATGTTCCATCCAATGAGAATCGACCTCGCGGAGAAGAATTATTCTTTCTATCTCTCTCATCTTCTCGGGAGTGTTTATTTCCTCGCTCTCGGCATATCTTTTGAAAGCTCTGTCGAGTATTTCTTTTTCTATTTCATCCCGGGAGACTTTTTCCCCGAAATTTTTAAGATCGAGCCATTCTTTCGGGAAAATATAGCCGCCGAAATCCTCTCTCAGTCCTTCAAGATCCCAATGCTCCGGTTCCTCGGCGGCGAGATATCTCTTACAGGAATCTTTGACGGTATCCGAAATCATCTTCGTAATATAATCTTTCAGATCTTCGCCGTCAAGAACTCTTTTACGCTCCTCGTAGATTACTGTTCGCTGTTGGTTCATCACGTCATCATATTCCAAAACTCTCTTACGGCGAGCGAAGTTCACGCTTTCGAGCTTCTTCTGAGAATTCTCTATCACGCTCGAAACAAGTCCCGTTTCTATCGGCTGATCTTCCGGGAAATTCATTCTTTCCGCGAGGGCAGATATTCTCTCCCCTCCGAAAAGACGGAGAAGGTCGTCTTCGAGAGAGAGATAAAAACAGCTCTCTCCGACGTCTCCCTGACGTCCCGCGCGGCCTCTGAGCTGATTGTCTATACGGCGGCTTTCATGCCTTTCGGTACCTATTATCGCCAACCCGCCGGCGGCCTTGACTTTTTCCGCTTCTCCCTGTATTTCTTTTTTGTGCCGCTCATAATATTCGTTAAAAACTTTGGAGGCGTTTATTATTTCTTCGTTGTCGGTATCGGCATGGCCGGTCGCCTCGGAAATAAGTTCCTCAGAGAAACCGTCTTTCTCCATATCTTTCTTAGCCAAAAACTCCGCGTTCCCCCCGAGAATTATATCGGTACCGCGTCCGGCCATGTTTGTGGCTATTGTGACGGCGCCGTATTTCCCCGCCTGAGCGATTATAGCCGCCTCTTTCTCGTGATGTTTCGCGTTAAGAACGTTGTGAGGGATCCCGGCCTTTTTAAGAAGAGCGCTGAGACGTTCCGATTTCTCTATAGAAATGGTTCCCACGAGAACGGGCTGCCCTTTTTCGTGACGGGCTTTAATATCCTCTATAACGGCATTAAACTTGCCTTTTTCGGTTTTATAGACCCGGTCTTTCAAATCTTTTCTTATCATCGGCTTGTTCGTCGGGACCTCGATAACGTCGAGATTATAGATTTCTCTGAATTCCGATTCCTCTGTGAGCGCCGTTCCGGTCATCCCCGAAAGTTTGTCATAAATTCTGAAATAATTTTGAAAAGTTATCGTCGCCAAAGTTTTGGACTCGTTTTCTATTTTGACTTTTTCCTTCGCCTCTATCGCCTGATGAAGCCCGTTCGAATATCTTCTCCCGAACATCATACGTCCCGTAAACTCGTCGACTATTATAACTTCCCCGTCTTTTACAACGTAGTCCACATCTCTTTGCATCGTGCCGTGGGCTTTGAGCGCCTGATTTATATAATGCTGCAATTCGACGTTTTCATAATCCGCCAAATTCTCTACGCCGAACGCTCTTTGAGCTTTTTCTATCCCGCGGGAGGTAAGCACCGTATGCTTATTTTTTTCTTCGATTATATAATCCGCGTCAATATCGTCGTAACTTTCCTTCGACTCCATTTCCTTTATCCTAAACGGAGTAAGTCGAGAAACAAAGGCGTCGGCCTTCAAATACATCTCGTCCGACTCTTCTCCTTTTCCCGATATTATAAGAGGAGTCCTCGCTTCATCTATAAGAATAGAATCCACCTCGTCCACAATCGCGAAACTATGTCCTCTTTGGACCATTCTGTCCTTATATATCACCATATTATCCCGAAGATAATCAAAGCCGAACTCATTGTTCGTCCCGTAAGTAAGATCGGCGGCGTACGCTTTTTTTCTCTCCTCGGAATCCATTCCGTTCACTATAAGTCCGACAGACAGCCCGAGAAAGCGGTGGACTTTCCCCATCCATTCGCTGTCGCGTTTCGCGAGATAGTCATTTACGGTAACAATATGAACGCCTTTTCCGGAAAGCGCGTTGAGATAAGTCGGAAGAGTGGCCACAAAGGTTTTGCCTTCTCCTGTTTTCATCTCAGCGATCCTTCCCTGATGAAGTATCACCCCTCCTATTATCTGGCACGGGAAATGCCGCATTCCGAGAACTCTGTCCGCCGCTTCTCTGACTGTGGCGAAAGCCTCCGGCAAAATATCATTTAAAGTTTCTCCCTCTGAAAGCCTTTTTTTAAACGCCTCGGTCTTGCCTTTCAGCTCCGCGTCGGAAAGAGCCCTGTATTCATCTTCAAGATCAAGGACCCTCTTTACGGTGGGAGCTATTTTTTTAAGCTCCTTTTTTCCGTAAGATCCGAAAATATCAAAAAGTCCCATTATGGTCGCCCCTTTTTATTTTTTATTATGATTTATGTTTTCCCGCGAAAAAAAACGACCGCCCGAAAAAGAAAAAATAAAATTTCTCGTCTCTTTCCGCATATTCGTCATTCTTTCCGCAAAAAAAATTACTGTTTTCTCTTATTTGCCGCCTGTTCGGAAAAAAGAATTCCCGGTTTCTTCCGTCTGTCATTCGTTCGCGAAAAACTTATCGTTCTCTTTTCCGTCGTTTATCCGAAAGAAAAAGAAGTTTACCCTTCTCTTTCGCCGTTCGCCTGTCACCTGTCGTCCGTCTGAAAGAAAAAGAAGTTTTCCGTTTTTTCTCTTTTTCCGCTTGTCCGAGAGAAAGAAAACTCGCCGCTTTTCTTTCATTTATCGCCCGTTTGAGAAAAGAAA
>CAJFPG010000195.1 GCA_904398665.1 Candidatus Geddesella stercoravicola
AACGCTACATTTCTCGCTATGAAAAGGGCGGTTAAAGGATTAGAGGTAAAGCCTGAATTTGTTTTGATAGACGGGAATCGTTCTCCGAAATTGGATATTCCCTTGAAAACGATAGTAAAGGGAGATTCCAAAAGCGCTAATATAGCTGCCGCGTCTATTATGGCGAAAGTGTCGAGAGACCGATATATGAGAGAGCTTTCAGTAAAATATCCCGAATATTTGCTCGAAAAGCATAAAGGATATCCGACAAAAGAACATTATGAAATATTGCGAAGATACGGAGTGAAAGATTTTTACAGAATGTCGTTTCTGAAAAATCTCGAAGAACATTATGAACGGTAATATATCTCATCGCAGGGCCGTAGGCGTGGTATTTGAGAGTGTGGCGGAAATACTTCTCAAAGAAAAAGGCTACAAGATTCTTGAAAGAAATTATACTTTTGGAAAATATGAAATAGATATAATCGCGAAAAAGGAAGATGAAGTGGTTTTTGTCGAAGTTAAGAGTCGAAACGAGAACGCTATTTGTTCTCCGGAGAGTGCCGTCGGTAAGGAAAAAATAAAACATATTCTTCTCTGCGCCTCCGGCTATATAAAATATCTTTACCAAAAAGGCATAAATCCCCTGAAATTTTCGTATAGTTTCGATGTTATCGGAATACTTTATACCGATGATTACGATTTGAAATCAATACGATATTTTAAAAAATATTACAGGGGAGACAGAGATGAATTACTTCGATTTGCACTGTGATACCGCGACATGCCTTTATGACGACGGCGAGGATTTTGAAAATACGGATAAAATTGTAAACGCGAGGGACGCGAGACTTTTTGATAAATATTTTCAAACTTTCGCTTTTTGGTTCGACGATCGTACGAATATTCGAGGATTTGATTATTTAAAAAAAGCTCTCGGTTATTTCCTCGATATAAAAAGAACTTTTCCGGGAAAGTGTGTATTGGCGGTAGAAGGCGGGGCAGGAATCGATGGAAATCTCGATAATCTTTTTTTCCTGAAAGAAAACGGTTTCTCTTTTTTCGGTCTTTCTTGGAACGGTCAAAACGCTCTTGCTTCCGGAAACGCGTTTTCTCCGTCGGAAGGACTTTCTTCTCTCGGGAAAGAGGCCGTCAGAATTTTAGACTCTCTTGATATTGTTCCGGATATATCTCATCTTTCCGACGCCGGGGTTTTTGATGTTTTTTCTCAGACGAGAAAAAGAGTCGTCGCGACTCATTCCTGTTGCCGTTCTGTTTATCCGTCAATGAGAAACATAACCGACGAGATGATTAAAGAAATCATAAAAAGAAAAGGTCTGATAGGCTTAAATTTATACCCGAAAGCTCTTTCGGACGATCCGAAATCCGAAGATTTGCTTCGTCACGCCGAGCATATTCTTTCTCTCGGAGGGGAGGATTGTTTGGCTCTCGGTTGCGATTGGGATGGAACGTCTCTTTTTGAGGAAGTGAGCGGATTGACGTTTGTTCAAGAATTGTTTGAGATGTTAAAAAATACGTTTTCAAAAGAGATTGCGGAAAAAATTGTTTATGATAACGCCGCGGAGTTTTTAGAGGTTTTTTAATAGTTTTTTTGTTTGAAGGAGTAATTTATGGCGCTTTACGCGATGGCTGATTTCCATCTTTCTCTATCTTCCGGAAAGCCTATGGATATTTTTGGGTCGACTTGGGAAAATCATGTTCGCAGAATAAGAGATAATTGGCCTCTTCGCGAGGAAGACACTATAGTTATCCCGGGAGATGTGTCTTGGGCTATGAATTTTTCAGAATTAGAAGCGGACTTTGACTTTCTGGCCTCTCTTCCGGGTAAAAAGATTATATCCAAAGGCAATCATGATTATTGGTGGGGGACCTTAAAAAAAATGAATGAGTTCGCGGCGAAATATAAAGATATTTTTTTTCTGCATAACAACAGTTACAGGTATGAAAATATTTCTATCTGCGGTACCAGAGGTTGGATACAGGAAAACGACAGCCCCGCGGATATGAAAGTGCTTTTAAGAGAGGCGGCCAGACTTGAAAATTCTATAGCGTCGGCTTCCGGAAAACCGGTTGTGTTTTTACATTATCCGCCTCTTTTTGCTGAACAGGAGAATCGAATGTTAATAGACGTTATGAAAAAACACGGCGTCGAAAGATGTTATTACGGACATTTGCATGGAAAATCTTTCGGCGGCGCTCGCACCGGAAATATCGACGGGATTTTTTATACTTTGATTTCCGCTGATTATCTTAACTTTACTCCCGTTTTGGTAGGATAGAACAAAGAAAGAAAACTTTTATTGAATTTTTTTTGAATGATAAGTGAAAAGTATGGCAATTTATTTTTATTTGTGATATACTGATCGAAGAGCAAAATAATTATATTAAGAGGAAGGTCTCGCGAAATGACTTTGAACAGCCAGAATAAAGTAGGAAATAATACTGTGGAACTGGTTATTACGGTTTCCCCCGACGTTTTTGAGGCGGAGGTTGAAAAATCCTACAAAAAGAATGTCATGAAAATGAATATTCCCGGCTTCCGTAAAGGAAAAGCTCCGAGGAAAATGATTGAGAAAATGTATGGGGCGGACGTCTTTTATGACGACGCTGTTAACGCGGTTTATCCCGAAGCTTACGAGGAGGCGATAAAGGAGGCTAAAATTATTCCTGTCGATCGCGCGAGCGTCGAAATTATTTCTATTGATTCCGAAGGATTTAAATTTAAAGCTACCGTTACCGTCAAACCCGAGGTGGAAATTAAAGATTATAAAGGAATAAAAGTAGAAAAAGACGCGGTAAAAGTTTCGGCGTCGGAAGTTGACTCCGAGCTTGAAGCTTATCGTAAACGTCAAGCTAGACTTATAGACGCCGAAGAGGACGCCGTTACTAAAAACGGAGACAGCGTGACGTTTGATTTCGAGGGATTTGTCGACGGAAAGGCTTTTGAGGGAGGCAAGGCGGAAGATTTCAGTCTTGTTCTCGGGAGCGGTCAGTTTATTCCCGGGTTTGAAGATCAGATGATAGGAAAAAAGGCCGGGGAGAAATTTACTGTTAACGTCAAATTCCCGGAAGATTATCATGCTGAGGAGTTAAAAGGCAAAGACGCCGAGTTTAAAATAAATCTTAAATCTATAAAATACGAGGAGCTTCCGGAACTTGACGATGAGTTCGCGAAAGACGTGAGTGATTTTGATACCTTAAAGGAATTTAAGGACGATATAAAAAAACGTATTCTCGAAAGAAAAGAAAAAGACGCGGAATACAAGCTTGAAGCGGATCTTTCGGATAAACTTGCGGAAATGGTTGTCGCCGATATCCCTCAGTGTATGTTCGATCAGGAGATTAATAGAAATTTACAGGAGTTTGAGAATAGATTCGTTTCTCAGGGAATTTCTCTCGAACAATATATGCAATATACCGGAACGACTATTGATTCTCTTAAAGAGATGTTTAGAGCCAACGCCGAGAAAGACGTAAAAGTCAGATTGGCCCTCGAAAAGATCGCGGAGTTGGAGGGTGTCGTTATTACCGAGGCAGAAGTTGAAGAAGAATACAACAGGTACGCGACAGAGATGGGACTCGATATCTCTAAAATAAAGAGCGACTATATGTCGGAACAGATAATGAAAGATCTTTCCATAAGAAAGGCTTTTGAGGCGGTCAAAAATACCGCGGAGATAACGACTGGAAATTCTTCCGCGAAAAAGAACTCCTCTAAAAAATCATCTGCTGAAAAGGCGGAAGCATCTGCTGAAAAGTCGACGGAGAAGAAAGCCTCGGCGAAAAAGACTTCTTCTAAAAAAACTACGGCTTCGGTGAAATCTTCCGATAAATCTGTTGAGAAAACTTCATTGAAGGCTACGGGAGATAAAAA
>CAJFPG010000196.1 GCA_904398665.1 Candidatus Geddesella stercoravicola
ATTTTATCGGCGTATTTCATCTGAGCTTTAAGACTTCTGTTCATCAAATCGGTCTGAGCTGAAAAGCCAGCCTCTCGAACTCGCTCCGCGAGGTTTTCCGCCGCCTCCAAAGCCTCTTCTCCTATATTCGACAAATAGATATCAACACCGGGATCTCCTCCCCCGAAGTCGCTCCCGTTCTTTTCGCACACGGAAATAAGCCTTTCTATTCCCGAAGCGAATCCGAGCCCCGGAACGTCGTTTTTCCCGTCTATCTCTTTGACCAATAAATCGTATCTTCCCCCAGCTAATAACGCGAGACCCGTATCGGGCTCCAAGAACTCAAACACAGTTTTTGTATAATAATCAAGACCTCTGACAATATGGGGGTCTTCCACATAAGAAATTCCCGCCGCCGAAAGTTTCGCCTTAACTTTTATATAATGATTCTCGCATTCCTCGCAAAGATAATCCGTTATTAAGGGAGCGCTCTTCGCTATCTCTTTGCAAACAGGACTTTTGCAATCAAGAATTCTCATAGGATTTCTTTCCAACCTGTCAAGACAGGTTTGGCAAAGCTTGTCCTTGTACGCCTCGAAATAATCCTTTAAAGCTTTCTGAAAACCGCGTCTGCACTCGGGGCACCCGATAGAGTTTATTGTTAAGTCAGCGGATATCCCGAGCTTGGAAAGAAAATCCGCCGCGAGCCTTATAACCTCGACGTCGGCCGAAGGGTCTCTCGGACCGAACATCTCCACTCCGAACTGGTGAAATTCCCTATATCTTCCCGCCTGAGGCTTTTCATATCTGAAACATGGAATTATATAATACGCTTTTATAGGTAACAGTCCGCCGAAAAGACCATGTTCAGACGTCTGACGAACAACGGAAGCCGTTCCTTCCGGACGAAGAGTAACAGACCGTCCTCCTTTATCCGTAAAAGTATACATTTCTTTCTGAACGATATCGGTCGTTCCGCCCACGCCCCGGTCAAAAAGCTCGGTATCCTCAAATGTCGGGAACCTTACTTCTTTAAACCCGAAAGACTCGGCGGTTTGTTCTCCCGTCCTCTCTATGTAACGCCACTTATAACTGTCCTTGCCAAGCACATCGTTCGTGCCTCTCGGCGCTTTTATCTGCGATTGCATAAATCAAAATTCCCTCCGTAAAGCTTCTTTAAAATTTTCTCATTAAGAGACTCATTAAAATAAATAATATAAATAAATTTACAATAACAGTTTATATATCCATCCTTAACAGTTGATATATCCATCATTTTGACTTTATTTTTGTTCGTAAACTCCTAAAAATCCCCGATTTACTTTTTATAATTTTATTTATAATATTACTAATATTTTAATATTATCTATAATGTTTTAATTTTTGTTTTGTTTATATTTTCCAACTTTTAATTTTGATTTTCCACACATGTTCATTTTTTATCTTTTTACTTCTTTGTATCTATTTATTTTTTGAGATTATTTATTTACTAAGTTTTATTTTTAGCATTCATTTATTCATTAAATTTTATTTTTTTTTCGCGTTCATTTATTTATTAAATTTTGTTTTCTCGTATTCATTTATATACTAAATTTTATTTTTTCGTATTAATCTGTATTCATCTATTATTCTCTTTATTTATTATTTACTTATTTTATTTTTTATTTTCCCTCTATATTTGGCTTTGTTTAATTTCATTTATCACTTTAATTTTTTATGAAAATCGACTTATTGCTAATATCAAACGCGATTAATATGACTTATAATTATTAATAGAAGAAAACAACATATCATCAATCATCCATGATACAAATCGGATAATTTTCATTTATATATCGATATAAATCGCAACCGTTCCAATGATCGTTAATCAGCCCCGCGGACTGTAAATACGCGTATATAGTTATTGAACCGAGATATCTCATCCCTCTTGCTTTTAGACAATCGCTAATTTTATCGGATATATCGTTGGTAGCCGGACAATCGTATTGATGACTTTTGTAAACGTAAGTTTTATTATCAGTAAAAGACCATATCCAATTATCAAAAGAGCCGTATTCCTCTCGAATTTTAATAAACACTCGCGCGTTATTGACAACCGCTCTTATTTTTCTTTCCGAACGGAGCATGTTCCGCGTTTTAAGAGCCGCTTGAATATCGTCCTCGTTAAAAGCGGCGACTCTTAAATAATCAAAGTCAAAAAAAGCCTCGTTAAAAGCTTTTCTTTTTTTGAGCGCCAAAAGCCAGCTGAGCCCGCACTGCATAACTTCCATAGACAAAAACTCAAAATGTTTTTTATCGTCGTGAACGGGGATTCCCCATTCCCGGTTATGATATTCATATAAAAGAGGGTGCCCCTCGCACCACGGACAGACGTTTTTTTCCAAAGATATCCCACCCAATTATCAAATCGCGACATAATCCAAAAATTTAAATTAAATCGCTAAAATTTAAAAATAAAATAGCCGGAATCAAAATAAACCGTTGAAAGTCTCTCATTCAACACAAAAAAATCAACGGTTAAAATTTTCTTTTAATATAAAAATAATAAAAAATCAAAAGTCTTTTCAAAAATCATAAATACTGAACGCCATCGCGTCCCAAACAATAAAAGGACAAATATAACCTCTCGCGTTTTCTTAAAATGAATTCTCTTGATTAAACAGACTCCGTTTAAAAATAGCTATAAAATCATCAAAAAAGCTGTTTAGATCTGTCGTAACCCTCTCTCCAATCCAGATCTCCTCTGTCAATCGCCTGAATAAGAATCTCGGCGGTCGCGATATTGGTCGCGACCGGAATATTATGTATATCGCAAAGTCTGAGAAGAGTCCATTCCTCCGATTCTTCCGACAGCTGTTTCATCGGATCGCGAAAGAAAAAAAGCGCGTCTATTTCATTGTAAGCTATCCTGGCGGCGATTTGCTCGCTTCCGCCTGCCGAACCTCTGAGAAAGCGAAAGACCTTGATACCCGTAATATCGGAAATAAGCTTTCCTGTGGTGGCGGTGGCGCAAACATTATGCTTTTGGAGAATACCTCCGTAAGCGATGCAAAATTGCACCATTAACTCCTTTTTTTTGTCGCTCGCCGTAAGAGCGATATTCATATAAATCACTCCTTATTTAATTTTAGCCAGCGGGACGTCGGCTCCGCAAAGTCTCGCCGCGATATTCTCAAAAGCGATAAGAGAACGTTTGTTTTTGCTGAGACAAAGCAACGAGTTTCGAGCAGAGACTTTAATAATTTCATTATCCTCAGGGATAACGCCGATAAGACGAACCGCGGTGTCGTCTATTATATCGTCTATATTGGGAGCCAGCTCCCTTTTTATTAAATCCGGTCTCACTTTATTAACTATGAGTCTTGCCCTTGCTCCCGAAGAATAAGCGATTTCCGCAACTTTCTCCGCTCCGCGAACCGAAGCCTCGTCCGGCGTCGCCACAAGAAGCAAGACGGTCTCCGCCGTTATCATATCCGAAACGCCTCCGAGTCCGGCGGGACAGTCTATAAAAATAAAATCATACTCCCGGGCTCTTTGCTCGGCGAGCCTTATAATAAACGAGCGCAACTCGCCTATTTCAACCTGCGGCATCGACGGCGCCGGGAGAAAAAAAAGCCCTGAAATCTCCTCATGTTCGAGAAGCGTTTTCTCAAAATCGCATCTTTTAAGAAAAACGTCCTGAATATCAAATACCGCCTCGTCGCGTTTGTCCATTAAAATATCCAAATTCCCCAAACTTAAATCCGCGTCGAAACACAAAACGCGGTTTCCGCTTTTCGCGAGACAGGCCGCGATATTAGCTGTAACCGTGGTTTTTCCGACGCCGCCTTTACCGGAGGCGACGAGATAAATCTGTCCCATTATATATCCACCCTTCGTTACGGATTCAACGTTCCCTCTTCCGAGACACTGTCAAGAGAATCCATATTCGAGAAATAATAACTCAAAGCATTCTTTATAACTTCCGCGACTATCGGTCCGACATTAATACCTCCGTGCTCTACCACAACCGCGAAAGCTACTTTCGGGTCTTCCGCGGGAGCAAACCCGACAATCAAAGCGTTCGGAAGTCCCGTCGTAGTTTCGGCGGTACCCGTTTTTACGGCGACGCTCGTAATAGTATAGTCCCTGAACGCTGAGTAAAGACCGCCCCCCGACTGAGCGACCTTTACCATACCGTCGGTCACGGCGTCGATTGTCGACTGACTGAGTTCAAGATCGGCGGCGACCTCGGGCTCCGTCTCCATTATAATTTCTCCCGTATCGCTGTTTCTAACGCTCTTTATTATATGAGGAACCATTCTAACCCCGCCGTTGGCTATCGTCGCGGCATAATTCGCGAGCTGTAAAGGCGTCACGGAATTATCGCTCTGTCCGATTGCGGCGAGCAAAACCTCTCCTGGGCGCATAAGCTCGGCGCCTACGGATTGCCTATATGTGTTTCCCGCAAGAATACCCGGGCTTTCGATATCCGAAAATTCGATTCCCGTCTTCTGCCCGAAACCGAAAAGCTGTCCGTACTTCTCGAAAGTATCGATTCCTAATCTTCTTACCGCGTCAAAAAAGAAAATATTACAGGATTTCTGCAAAGCGGTCGCCACGGTCATATTGCCATGAGCCGTTGAGTTAAAACAAGAAAACGTTATATCCTGATAATAATCGTAAAGTCCGGAACATCTGTAAGTATAAGTCGGAGTTATTATCGCCTCTTCCAACGCCGCTACGGCGCAGACCATCTTAAAGGTTGAACCGGGAGGGAAAAGCCCGGCGATAGCTCTGTTAACGTAAGGATCTCCGCCGTCTTCGGACAACGTGTCGTAATCCTCGTAATAAGTTTCCAGATTATACGTCGGATAAGACGCCATCGCCAAAACGTCTCCGGTATCCACTTCAAGGAAAACGGCGGCGGCGGACGTCGCGGCTTCTTCTCCGTGAACATCTTTTATTTCATAAACGACGTTTTCAAGACTGTCCTCAACTATCATTTGCAGATTTTTATCAAGAGTCAAAATAACGTCGTTGCCGGCTTTCGGCTCCTCGTTGCTGATTATGTCGGTAGTCGTTCCGGTCACGTCTCTTATCGCGTACTTATACCCGTTAGTACCGCGAAGATATTCCTCCATAATTTTTTCGATTCCCTCTTTGCCGATAGTGTCGTCCATAGAATATCCCCGGTCTTTAAGTTCGGCGTACTCGTCAGCGTAAATACGACCGACATATCCTATTATGTGAGAAGCGAAATTCTCCTCGGTATAATATCTGACCGGTTCTTCTTCGATATAAACTCCGTAAACCTCGTCAATATTTTCTTTGACGGCGGTAACCGTCTCAATATTTATATCGCTCGCGAAAGTATAATAACTCCCGGAAGAACGATTTGATATATCGTATCTCACGGCGGCTATCTCAACAGCGCGGGATTCCTCGTAAGAATCTAAATCATAATAATCCACAAGGTCGGAAACGACCTCGGAAGCGGCTCCGTACTCTATCTTACGATCTGCAAGAAACTCCTTAAAAGACTCCACAGAGGAATCGGAGGCGAGAAAACTCTCGTCATAAACATAAGGAGCCGTCGTCGATATAGGAAAATTATTTATATAATCCTGACCGCATTCGTCAAAAATAGTTATCATCTGATCGATAGCCGAATTAAGATCGGAGATGGCCGAAAGATTAAACTCTATCGTAAAAACTCGACGATTCTGAACTATCGGACGACAATTTCTGTCAAGAATCTCCCCACGCGCCGCCTTAACGACGCTTTTAGTAATGACTCTGTTCAAGGAACTATCGAGATATTCCTGCCCGTTTATCAGCTGCAAATCGACCAAACGGAAAATAAAAGCGGAACAAACGCCGACAAAAATCGCGAAAACAACAATCGCTCTTCCGTAACGTTTAATCATTTCCCGAACCCTGCCTTCCTTGAAATTCTAATATCGGGATTTTTATAATAAAACCTGCTGTACAGCAAATATAAAACGGCGAGAATCGGAAGCGAGATACCGAAAGAGGGCAAACAATCGCTCCACAAAGCTCTGAAAAACGAAAAGTTTTCCCCGACAAAAGAGTATAAAAAATAGTAACCTACTTTAATAACTAAAAAACCTACAGAAAAAATGACAACCGTCGTTTTTATATTCCTTGAAAATAATTTTCTGATAAAAAATACCGAAAGATATGAGACTACTATAAACCAAAAAGTATTATGCCCAAAAAACATATTGGACGAAAAATCGCATAGAAGTCCGGCAATTACAGAAAATATCACCGATACGACGACAGACGGCTCCGATACCGCAAGACAGACCGCAAAACAAAACAACCAATTCGGCGCCGCCCCGAACAGACGAAGAGAAGGGAACGAGAACTGCATTACAAAGCAGAAAAGAAGCGTCGCGACGTTCATAATCGCCTGTTTCCAATTCATTCTCCGCCCTCCTCTGAGCTATCGGAAGCCAAAGACAAAACGAAAACACGCCTAAGAGAAGAAAAATCAACGGAAGGCGTTATTATTCCGTACTGGGAAAGGCCGTTATCCCCTATCATAATCTCCGAAATCGTTCCTATCGCGATTCCCTCGGGATATAATCCACCGAGTCCTGACGTTACGACTAAATCTCCCCTGTTTATAAGAGAAGTATTCTCAACGTATGAAAGGCGACAGAGTCCTTCTCCCTTCAAATCCATATTTCCCTCCGTCATCGCCACAAGTTCGGTATCGGGAAGATAAGCGCCGACCGCCACCTGCGGATCGAGAATCGTCACGACCGTCGCCCAGTTGAAACCGACTTCCTTTACGTAACCCACCAAACCGTCGGCGGCGACTACCACGTCTTTTTCGGAAATTCCGGAAAAAGTCCCTCTGTTTATGGTGAAAGAGGAAGATATTTTATCGTCCGAGACAGAAACGACAAGCGCCTCGGTTTTATTATATTCGGGTAAACTCTCGGTAAGGGCGAGCAAATTACGCAAATCCTCGTTTTCCTTTTCAAGATGGTAACTTTCCGCGAGCCGCGTTTCAAGCTCCAAATTTTCCGCTTTTAAGGTCTCGTTCTCCGCTTGAAGAGCGTCGTATTTAGAAAAAGTCTCGAAAAACTCGCTTACGCTGTTTTTCACAGAGGCGACAACGCCCTGGAACGGGGAAAAAACCGTTCCTATAATATTCTCCGGAGGTGTCACGCCCCCGTCGAAAACAGCGTTGACAGCAAACCCCAAAAGAAACGCCAAAACTATTATTAAGACGACAAAGAATTTCCC
>CAJFPG010000197.1 GCA_904398665.1 Candidatus Geddesella stercoravicola
GGATTTTTTTAATGAAGAAAATATTATCGGTTATCATTGCGATAGCTATGGTAGCTTCTTTGGCGGCGGGGCTTGTCTTAAATTCTTCCGCGGCGGCTCCAACCGAAGGCTTTACCGCGAACTATACTTCGACTGCGCCGAGAATGGATGGAGAAGTCGATTCCGTTTACGGACAGATTTTCGACATGACGGGAAAAGATATGGATACGCCTGAGGGCGAAGAGATAAATCCGTTATTCCCTCTCGGTTTTAACAGCGAAGATAATCGTTATGATAAGGCTGAGCATCCGACAAAGGAAAGTTCAGATTGGTATAATTGCCGTATAAGAGGGTACGCCGCTTGGGACGATACATACCTTTATCTTTGCGTTGTCGTTACTAACGGAGGAACTCTTGACGATAACCCGGGAGCTTTGTGGTCGGGAGATTCTATTCAAATCGCGGTTTACAACGGCGGGACGACTGATTACACGTTTTCTACTTTTAACGGCACGTTGCAAGCCAACGCTAATATCACAAACTCTCTTTCCGCAGTTCAAAAGGCGAGATACGCTTACGGGGCTTCAAGAGTTCCATCGGGAGGAGTATATTCTACCGGAAGCACTTCTTATACTTATGAATTGGCGCTTGAATGGAACGCTCTCGGAATAGACCCGACAGAGACGAAATCGTTCAATTTTAACTGCGCTATAAATATGAACGATGAAAATGCTGTGGCCGCTACTTTCTGCGGTATTCAAGTTACTACCGGAATTTATAATAATAATGATCCTCAGATCAAAGCCAGTATGGCGGAAGCTTTGAAAATGACGCTAACCGGCGGAAATACCGGTGGTAGCACAGACGGCGGAAATACCGGAGGTAGCACAGGAGACGGAAACACCTCTGGCGGTAATCCATCCGGTGGAAATACCGGCGGCGGGAATACAGGCGGTGGGAATTCTTCCGGAGGAGATAATTCTTCCGGAGAGGGAGAAAACACGACAGTTTCAGAAATTTACACGGCCGCCGAAGCTTTGGTTAGCGAGGCGGAACCCGAGATAGACGCTTTGAGAGCGTCTACGGAGTATACGGACGAGAGTATAGACGCGGTGCTCGCGGCTTATAACGCTTTGGTTGATTTGCTCGCTTCGGAAAATCCGACTGACGAAGCTATCACCGAGGCCAGAACCGCTTATGAGGAGGCCTACGCGGCTCTTGAACCCGTTGCCACGACTCCTGACGATCCCTCAACGGAAAATCCGGAAGATGACCTTACTCCGGGAGAGGACGACAATAATGATTCGCAGGAACAGCCGAGTGGCGGAAGCCTTCTTTGGCTTTGGATAGTTATCGCAATCGTAGTTGTTCTCGCAGCGGCTGCCGTTTGTGTGTATATCTTCGTATTCAAAAAAGACTTTTCGAAGGTAAAAGAATTTTTCGGAAATATTTTCGGAAAGATTTTTAAGAAGAAATAATTTTTCGGATACAGCGGGATAATAACCGCGAATTCCCGCAGCAACGCTGCGGGAATTCGCTTTATGACGTGTAAGACATAATGTAAGGGGAGAGGAAAGACGTTTATGTTTTTCATGTTGGAAATATGAAACGGGGATTTCGTGTATGTATTCTTATCGCCGTCGTTATTTCGATAACTATATCTTCTTCTATTACGATATTCGCGGCGACACATACTGTTTATAAAACGACTTATTCGGCTATCGACGGAGTCGGGGATTCCTCCTATGAGCAAATTTTCTCTTTTGCGGGAATCGGAACGGTTTCTTCCTCGTCGATTTTTGGGCCTGATCCTAATGCCCTTTCTGATTATGAGATTTATCTTTCGGCGACTTGGGATTTTAATTGTCTTTATCTTCTCGCGGAAATTTACGGTCCTTGCGGGAATTTGGACAACCCCGGAGCTCAATGGATTGGAAGCGGTATTGTTTTCGGCGTCGAAACGGATTCGGGAGGCCCGGTAGTTTATTCTATGGCGGAGTATTCTTCTCGTTTTCAGCTTTCTTGTATAGAGGCCTCCGGGATGGGCGCGTTGAAACCCGTAGGAAATTATGACAGCGAAAATCTTCCGAAAGCATACGTGAGGGCTACGGCTACAAGTTGCGTTTATGAAATCGCTCTTGAATGGTCGGCTCTCGGTATTTCTCCGGAAGAAGGGAAAAGGGTTCCTTTTAATATCGCGTTTATTTTTAACGATGTTCCTTACAGAAAGGAAAATATCAACGCGGTTCAGCTTTCTTCCGGTCTTATCGAGGGGCTTTTTGATGAAAATTTTTCGTCTTCGTTTACTTCGGAGTTAATGCTTTCTCCTTCTAAACCGGGGCCTTCTCACACTCACGAGCCGGACAGCCCAAGAATTATTTCAGAATCTACTTGTCAAACTCACGGAACGCAGATTATTGTTTGCAAAATCTGCGGCGAGACTCTTTCGAGAGCAGAGCTTCCTCTAATCGCTCACAAGGAGGGAGAAGCGACGGTCGTAAAGGAGCCGACAGAGAAGGATTTCGGTATGTCTAAAACTTTTTGCGTTATGTGTGGAATTGAGATGTCAAGTTTTCTTATAGACCCGCTTGGAGAAGAGGACGATAATAACAATAGCGATAATAATTCTGGCGATCAGTCTCAAACGTCGCACACTCATCGGGCCGGACGTTGGGAAACGGTTTCTTACGCGGATTGTGTCTCGGACGGAGAGGCGGTTAAAAGATGTAAAATTTGTTCTGTAATTCTTAAACGTAAAACGCTTCCCGCCACCGGGCATCATCCCGGACTTTGGAAGACTATAAGTTTTCCGATAGATAACGAACCGGGAATTAGAGTAAAATATTGTACCGTGTGCGGAGCCGAGGTCGACAGACGAGAGTTTTCGAGCGTCAATGGAATTTCCGTTCCAGGAGAAACTTCTTCTTCCGAAAATTTTGATTCTCTCGCTCAAAATTATATAGATGCCGTAATTGAGATAAATTCTATAGACGAGGCCGTTTTCCCGAGCGAACTTATCGAAAGATTGAAGGCTGCTTTTAAAAACTTTTCCGAAATGATAGAAAACGGAGATGAAGAGGACATAGCGATAGCGTCCGCTGAATATGAGGCGGCATATGAAGCGCTTATGAATTCGGTTGTTTCTGTTTCGGATGATATTTCGGGATCTGACGGGGAAACGGTTAAGGAAGAATCGCAAGATAAAATTTTTGATGAAACGATATTTATATTGTTTGTTGTTACTCTTATTTCAGCGATTTTATTGTTTACCGTATATTTTGTCGTCGTTATGTTGGTTCGGAAGAGAAGTCGTACAAAAAAACAGGGACGGATATAAAAGAAATTCGTATTAAAAAAGAATGATATAAGAATTACATGAAAAAGCATAAAATATAAAATTAGATTAAACGAAACGGGAGAATAAAAAATAGAAATATAAGATATAGACAAGTGATATGGTTTGGAATGATATGATTATTAGTGGGATACGTATTATAATATGAAAAATATATCTGTCAAATTATACTCGACGTAGTAAGAAAACGATTTATAGATAGTATTCTTTTGAGATATTATAAGGTCGGATATCAAGAAAATCGATTATTATTTTATGTAATTTAA
>CAJFPG010000198.1 GCA_904398665.1 Candidatus Geddesella stercoravicola
TATATTGTGTTTTGAACCGTAAGGAGCGAAAATTATTCCGTCTCCTGTTTTTGAACATGCGATTTCAATCGACGGCCCATAGGCATATTTTTATTATATAAATTTCTATAATATTTATATTTATTCATTATTTTAATAATTGAAAATATGTACAATAAATAATTTATATTATAATATAAGATAAAAATATATCTTTGATATAAATATGAATTAGATATAAGATTCAATATATAATTAAAAAGCTCAAAATAAATAAAGAATATATAATATACTTTTTTGCTTCGCATTAATTCTTCCTTTTTATCTTAGTCTTCGTAAAAATATTGCGAAGCGAATCTATTTGATTTTGTATAGTCGCGTTTAAAATCGGATTCCGACATTCCAATCCTCATGATTAAAAATAAAATAAAGAAATAACAAATATTTTTGTTAATTTTACAAAAATTAATTATTTGTAAACAAATTAAAACTCTATATTTTATATATAAAATTTACTAAACCTTAAAAATATTAATATGTAGATTATACGTAAATAATTATTATATAATAAAGCTCTACATGTAAAATCCCCCGTTTACGGGGGATTATTTTTCATGAAAAAATTGTTTCTATCAATTTATAAGAAACATCCGGAGAATAAACAAAACGGTCTATTTTCCCGGAAGAAATAAAATATTTTATCTCTTCCGGTTTCCTTTTAACGAAAAAAGAATCAATGATACTTAATTTTATCTTCATTTTCTCGGGAATAATGTTTTTTATGTAAACAGTCGCCTGCTGTCCCTCTTCGACGTTTGGCGAATATTCTGCCAGCCCGGCAAGATTAGGAGCAAGTTCTATAAAAACCCCATACGGTTCTATTGACCTTATTATGCCGCATACGGTTTGCCCGACAGTAAACATATCTGCGTTTTCCTGCCAAGTTCCGAGTAATTCTTTATGAGATAAATCAAAACGTTTTTGTTCAAAATCTATATTTTTAATACAAACTTTTATATTTTGCCCCGGATAAAATCTGTCTTTCGGATGAGAAATACGCGAAACGGAAATATTTTCAATGGACAATAAGCCGATTATGCCGCATCCGATATCCGCAAAGACACCAAATGGTTCTATATGAGTAACTCTCGCGTCTATAACTTCTCCCACACTATAATTATTCAGCATATAATCAAGAGCTTCTTCTTGGGCCGAACATCTGTCAAGAAGCATATATGACGAATCTTTTTCCCATTGTAAATCTATAATTTTAAAAGAAACCGCTTTATTTACCCTACTGAGTATAGCTATGTCTTTCGCGTTTCCCTCTCTTGCTCCTATTGCGGAAAGAGCTTTTGGAATAATCCCCTTGTATTTTCCCATACTTACCGTAAGGTTTCCGTTTTCATCACATTTTATAGCTCTCCCCTCAATTATTTGTCCGGTCAATAAAGCCTTTTCGAGCATTGAATGAGAATATACTGTTTCGGAAGGCTCAAACCCTTCCGGCTTATATTTTTGAATCGGCATTTCATGATCTCCTTTTTTCTTCACTTTATAATATGTTCAAAGATATGAACCACAAGCCGATTTTATGAATATTTCCGCAAGTTAATCAAGAAGATTTATAATCAAAATACATGAAAAAAAATTTAACATCATATTCGAAAATTTATTACGGTAAATTTGTTCTTAATGATTGTCATCTCATTTTTATTTAATATCTGATATGAAATTCTGACACAAAATTGATTTATAATTAAAAATATGATATAATTAGTTATATAAAAATCATATCAAACAAAAAAAACAGAAACAAATAAAGGAAACGGAGGTTTTGAAATGTCTAAAAAAATATATGTGGTAGACGATGAACAAAACATCAGAGATATAATATGCTCATACCTCAAAAAAGAAGGATTCGAAACCAAAGAATTCGTTGACGGGGAAAGTCTTCTTGAAGAAATAAAAAACGGGGATTTCCCGGATATGTTTATAATAGATATAATGATGCCGGGAATCTCCGGGTTTGAACTTTGCAACGAAATAAGAAAAAAAGATAATACTCCAATTATAATAGTATCCGCAAGAGACGAGGAACTCGACAGAATCCTCGGAATAGAGATGGGAGCCGACGACTACTTAATGAAACCGTTTTCCCCAAGAGAACTTCTGGCAAGAGTAAACGCTATTTTCAGAAGAGTTGATGGTCCCGGCAAAAACGATAAGCCTTCTTTGCCCGTATGTAAAGATATAAAAATATATCCCGATGAAAGAAGAATAGTGAAAATATCCGGAGATACTGAAACCGAAATCGCTTTTACCGCTATGGAATTTAATTTCATAACTTTCATGGTGACAAATAAAAATAAAGTATTTAACAGAGATCAATTGTTACAACAAATATGGGGATATCAGTACACGGGAGACGATACGAGAGCGGTCGACGATCTTGTAAAAAGAATAAGGAAAAAACTCGACGCCGCGAATACGGAATTTGCGATAGAAACCGTTTGGGGCTACGGATACAAAGTTACGGATCAATCTATCGCAAAAGAATAAAATATAACGCAAAACAATAAATATAAAAAAATAAAAAAGTTTTAATCTAAGAGCAAATAAAAATTATTTATATTTAATGTTTGTATTTTTTGTATATAAAAAAATTGTTTAATTAAAAAATTAAAATAAAGGCCATAGCTATGAAGTTCGGTATAAGAAAAAAAATAATTCTATCTTTTTTTCTCGTTATTCTTATTATGTGTTCAGTCACAATTGTTTTTATAAGAGTATTTTCTTCTTCTTATATTAACAGTGAGGCAAACCATATTTTAAAACGAGAAGCGACGGAATTTGCTCAAATCTTATCGGACGCAACGTTATACGACGACAACTCTCTCGGACTTTTAAAAGCAAAACTCAACGCGAAAATATATTATTTTAATTATTCAATGTTTATACTCGACGAAAGAGGAAGAGTAATAGCCGGATATAATACCGACGGAATTGACGCGACATATTCCGAATTAAACTATATATTTGAAAATAAAATTGAGGAAAATATCGGCTCTCAGCAAATAATCATTGACGATAAAGAATACTCCATGTATATCAAGCCCGTTAATAATTATATTACCGGACAAATCATTGGTTATGTCGCTCCGTTTTATTCTTCTCAATCGCTCGTAAGCGACGAGGCTTTAATAACATTTTTCATCTTCACAATATGCGTCGCGGCGGTATTTTCAATAGTGCTCGGATGTCTTTTAACCTGGCCTTTGACTACCAATATATACAAACTGAAAAAAAGAGCGAAACTTATCGCGGAACGTAAATACGACGAATATATACCGATAAAATCAAACGACGAGATTAAAGATTTATCAAACAGCATTGAAGAAATGGTATCTAGCCTAAAAGAATACGATCTCGGACAAAAAACTTTTCTACAAAACGCGTCTCATGAGTTGCGAACTCCCCTAATGTCAATCAGAGGATATGTCGAGGGCATAAGCGACGGAGTTTTTGATTCCGAAACTACATGTCCCGAAATTTTGACACAAGTGACACGACTGGAAAGTATCGTTGAAAAAATTCTATATCTCTCAAAAATTGAAACGGCAAACGTTATGGAATTTGAAACAATGAAACTTTCAGATCTTTACCGTGAAGTCGAGACACGAGTCAAAGGACTTCTTCAAGACAGCGGAAAAACTCTTGTCATTAAAGACTTTAAAGATAATATCCTAAATATAGACGGCGATAATTTCGCGGTCGCGCTCACAAATATAATAACGAACTGTACCAGATACGCTAAAAACAATATTGTCATAGAAACCGAATCGTCAGATAATCACGTTAAAATAACCGTTTATGATGACGGGCCGGGAATCATTCCGGAAGAATTGCCTCATTTGTTTGAGAGATTTTACAGAGGTAAAGCAGGAAAACACGGTTTAGGACTCGCGATATCAAAAGCTATTGTTCAATCTCACGGAGGAACGATCGCGGCATATAATAAACTTAACGATAAAGGCGAAATAATCGGCGCCGCATTCGAGATAAATATTCCTTTAACTCGACAATCACGAAATGGAAAACAAAAATAAAAATACATAAAGACATCCCCGACATTTGGGAACATAAAGTATTTTGTTCCTTTTGGCCGGGGATGTCTTTATGAAATAAAAAAATTCAAATTTTATATCAAGATATCAAGTTTATGATTTAAACATAGATTTAATTTTTTCTATTTTATCTCCGATAACAACAATATTTTTATAGCCGAAAATATAACCGATTCCGGCTCCGATAACACAAATAATATATACTACGGTGAAAACCGTGGAGGAAATCATAAGTCTTTCCATGTTTCCACCCATGGTTTGAGATATATCCACATTTCCAACAAACAACGTTATCAAATAGGAAACGGACGATGAAAAAACTGTTTTTATAACGCTAATTATAATTACGAAAATATTTTCAGACTCAGTATCGAAAAACATAGGGAGATAATTAACTATAAGGAGAAAAACTAATAATATTCCCGAGGAAATAAAACCTTTCGCTTTATTTTCTTTTATAAGGCCTATTTCCACACGATTACGATCTCTTACGCCCTCGTGCCACATTGTTAAAATAAAAAAATATAAAAGTATAAAAAAATAAAAAACCGCGAATATCGGTTGAAAAATTCCGGGAGCGACGCTGGCAATCGGAATCGACATAAAAACAAGTACGCACAAAAGAACAACGCGGGCGAAAAGATATAGCGTTCCCTTTAAGATAAGCTTAATATCTTTTGACATTACTTTCACCTCTGAGTTATTCTATCAAAAATATTGTATAAAATCAACATCAAAAAAAAGGCTTTTTATTGAATTAAAATTTTTTTTTGATTGACTTTATTTTTTAGCTGTGATATACTTAATTAAGTAATTTCAAACATATATATTGTAAAGATAAAAGACATACGTATATATGGAGTGATTACCGTGCCGCGTCGCAGAAATAAAAAAATATTTCCAGTCTTAATAATTTTTTTTATAATATCCTTTATACTTACTTACTTCGTCAACAAACAGGCTCTGCCTCTTCTTGAATATTACGCTGAGAACCAAGGAATATCAACGGCGACGGCAATAATAAACGAAGCCGTAAAAGAAACGCTTGGCGATAATTCGTATGATTCGGAGAATTTTGTAAACTATGAAAAAAATGAATCCGGAGAAATAACCGCGATAAATATAGACACAATAAAGTTAAACACATTAAAAGCGTCTCTGACATACGACGTTATTGAGAGTTTAAAAAAAATAAGAGACACCCCGGTTAACATACCGTTCGGGACACTCTCCGGAATTGGAATTTTTTATGGAAAAGGTCCGGATATTCATATAAATTTAATTCCAGAGGGAGGCGTCACGAGCGATATTAAAACAGATTTTTATTCCTCGGGAATTAATCAAACCGTTCACAGAATTTATTGGGAAGTAAACACGGATTTTTCAGTGGTCTTGCCCAATAAAACGATTTCTTTCTCGGTTCCATGCAGATTTTTATTGTCAGAAACTGTTATCGTCGGAGAAATTCCGAAAGTATATTTCCAAAATCAAGGAGAATAAAATGGAAGAAAAAATTAAAGAATTAACCGAAAAATTGAGATATTACAGCAAAAAATATTATGTTGACGATGCTCCGGAAATAAGCGATTACGAATATGATATGATGCTGAGAGAATTATCCGAGCTTGAACGTCAATATCCTCAATTTAAGCAACAAAACTCTCCAACCGAAAGAATAGGGGGCGAAGCTTTAAAAGAATTTGCCCCTGTTACTCACGCGGTTAAAATGGAAAGCTTGCAAGATGCTTTTTCGGAAGAAGAATTAAGAGCTTTTGACAAAAAAATAAAAACAGTGTTTCCAGATGTAAAATATGTCGTAGAATATAAAATCGACGGTTTATCCGTAGAACTTGAGTATAGAAACGGAATTTTTATAAGAGGAGCGACAAGAGGCGACGGAATAACCGGAGAGGATATTACGGCGAATTTAAAAACGATAAAAGAAATTCCCCTTATGATAGACCCCTCTATTCCGTATCTGCTTGTAAGAGGAGAAGTATATATGCCGAAAAGGGCTTTCGCTGAACTCAATAAAAAAAGAGAGGATGAAAATCTCCCCCTCTTTGCCAATCCGAGAAATGCGGCGGCCGGGTCTTTAAGACAGCTTGACAGCAAAATAACCGCGTCAAGAAATCTTAAAATATTTATTTTTAACATACAAACCTCCGAAGGTTTCGACTATGAAAACAGCCACAAAAAAGGTCTTGATCGACTGAAAGCTCTCGGATTTAAAGTCAGTCCCGAAACAAGGATTTTTTCCGATATTGATGATATTATATCCGAAATCACAAGACTCGGGAATTCCCGTTCGGAGCTTCCGTTCGATATAGACGGAGCCGTAATAAAGGTAGACGACATAGAGCAAAGAAAAGTTCTGGGGAGTACGACAAAAGTACCCAAATGGGCCATAGCGTTTAAGTATCCTCCAGAACAAAAAGAAACTCAGATTACAGATATTATAGTAAATGTCGGGAGAACTGGGGTTTTGACGCCGTTAGCCATTTTGACACCGGTAAGAATTGCCGGAAGTACCGTAGGGAAAGCAAGCCTACACAATATTGATTTTATCAAACAAAAAGATATTCGTATAGGCGATTTTGTAACAGTACAAAAGGCCGGCGATATAATTCCGGAAATAGTTAAAGTGAATTTAGAAAAAAGGCAACAGGATTCGAGAGAATTTACAATGCCTGAAAGATGCCCTGCTTGCGGAGAGAAAACTTATAAAGACGAAGACGGACCGTTTGTCAGATGCGTCAACAATGTATGTCCCGCTCAAACAATACGAAATATTATACACTTCGTATCAAAAGACGCTATGGATATAGAAGGATTGGGAAGCTCTCAAATAATACGGCTGTCAGAGCTCGGTATAATCAAAAGTTCAGCTGACCTTTATAAAATTAAAGCTGAAAATTTGCAGAATCTTGAACGCTTCGGAGAAAAATCAATTTTCAATCTTCTTAACGCGATTAACGATTCTAAAAAAAGAAATCTTAATAGATTGATATATGCTCTCGGAATTCGTGAGGTCGGTTCAAAAGCCGCGAAAATTCTCGCTGAAAAATATAAAAATATGGACAACCTGATAGCCGCGACTTTTGATTCTCTTGTTGAAATTCCGGATATAGGGCCTGTAACCTCAGAATATATAATTGATTTTTTCTCTGGTGAAAAAAATCTTAAACTTATAGAAGAATTTAA
Source organism: Candidatus Geddesella stercoravicola (assembly GCA_904398665.1). Taxonomy (GTDB): domain Bacteria; phylum Bacillota; class Clostridia; order Oscillospirales; family UBA644; genus Geddesella; species Geddesella stercoravicola. Next base: position 7,311 of record CAJFPG010000198.1, read on the forward strand.
GTACTATGGACTTAATATGACATATAAAAACGAAAATGTCGGAGATATTTTTTCGGGAATGACTTTCGTTTTAACCGGAACACTCTCAAAATATACGAGAGACGAAGCAAAAGAAATAATAGAAAAAAGAAACGGAAAAGTATCGGAATCGGTTTCTAAAAAAACGACCTATGTCCTTGCGGGAGAAAAAAGCGGCAGCAAGGAAATAAAGGCGAGAGAACTCGGAATAAAAATTATTTCAGAAAACGATTTTGACAAAATGATAGCTAATTCATGATTTTTTAACATTTTCTTACATTTTATCCAAACTATTGATTTTATCTTTAGTTATTGATAAAATATAGATACATTATAATGTATTTTTATAATTAATTATATTATTAATTTTTTTTACTTAAATTTTTATACTAATTTTTTTCTATTTATATATAATATATTATCATAATTGATATAGTTTGTTTTATTTTATATTATATAACGTTTTTTTATATATTTATAACGGTATATCAAACAGAATGTTATATATAATACTAAGATTAGATTAGAATATCAAAACTTAATTATAGCTCAATTTTTTTTAAACGGTTTGTTGTAATTTTTATTATATTTTTTTTTATTTATAATTATTACTCATATCAAAAATCAAAATACTTTCGGGAAGGTGACATTATGAATTTTTCCGACTATTTCGCGTCGGTAGTATCGAATATCGAAATTACGGATATAATCGACATATTGTTGCTTTCCATTTTTATATACGTAATTTTAAAATTTGTCAGAGAAACAAGAGCCGCTCAATTTCTCAAAGGAATAGCCCTTCTTTTTATATTGTGGTTTCTCACTTCAATTATGCATTTATATGCTGTTCACAGTATTCTAAATCTGATCCTTGAAAGCGGAATAATTGCAATTATAATACTTTTCCAACCGGAAATAAGATCTATGCTTGAAAAATTTGGGAGAAGAGGCTTTAAAACATTTTCAAGTATAGGAGAAATCGGTATTCTCAGAGACAAAGATAATAAAAATATTTCTATGATCCAAGCGATAGTATCCGCCTCAAAAAATCTCGCAATAACAAAAACCGGGGCTCTGATGGTTATAGAAAGAGACACAAAGTTAGGAGAAATAATAAAAACGGGAACCGAAATAGACGCGGAGCCAACAGACTCTCTTATTTTAAATATATTTTATCCTAATACTCCTTTACACGACGGCGCGATGATTTTTAGAGACGGCAGAATTCTCGCGGCGGGGTGTTTCCTTCCCCTCTCTTCCGCGGCAATGGAAGACAATCTGGGAACAAGACATCACGCGGCTCTCGGCGTTTCCGAAATATCAGACGCCGTAGTTGTGATAGTATCTGAAGAAACAGGAATAATATCAATCGCGGTTAACGGAAAAATCACAAGGAGAATTACTCCCGACTCTTTGTCAGACATTTTAAAGGATTTCTTAATACCAGAAACCGAAGAAAAAAGAGAAGTTTTAAAAAATATATTTAAAAATAAAAACCCGTTAACGAAAAGAAATAAAATAAAAAATAAGAAAAAAAATAAAAAGAAAACCGATAAAAAACAGAATAAGGATATATGATATGAGAATGAAACGTTTTTTCGGTAAACTTGTTCGAGTATATAATAAAATCATACACAGTAATCTTTTTTTGCAGATTTTGTCTTTAATTCTCGGAATCGTAGTATGGTTTTCTATTATAAACGTCGTAAATCCTCAAAACGAGACCGTAGTTTCTGTTCCAGTAGAAATTAACATGGAAGGTTCTATTCCGGAGCATTATGGCCTTTCGGTGCTTACTACGGAAACAGAACCGCTATACGCCACGGTAAGAATAGCGGGATCAAGAACAAATATATTCGCGTTTAACAGTTCTGAAATAAAAGCGGAAGTGGATTTGTCTTCGGTTACGGAATCCGGAGGGTATTCCCTAAATATAAACGTCACCAGCACCGACGATAATCTTGAAATAGTAAGTGTCGAGCCGTCAACGGTGTTTTTGGAATTCGATAGAATTATAACAAGATCTTTTAATGTCAATCTGAATTTTGAGGGAGAAGTGGCTGACGGTTACGTTATGACAGAAAGCCAAGTCTATCCGAGAACCGTGGATATTTCAGGTCCGCAAAGCGTTATCAATAATATTAAAGAAGTATATATCCCCGTTAATATTTCAGGAAAAACGGAGGGCGTCACCGCAACGTCTGATATCATAATAGTAAACGAGGATGGAAATCTCACCGATAGAACTTTTTTGACAATTTCTTCTGAAAACGTAAGCTATTCTTATAATATATATTACAGAAAAACCGTTCCTCTTACTATTGACAGAAGAAATAATATATCGGGAGACGAATCAAGTTATACCACTGTTGAAATTATCCCGGAAACAGTTACAATAGGAGGAACGAAAAGCGTTCTCGACGAAATAACCGAGGTTAAAATAGAAACCCCAATAGCGCTTGAATCAATTACGGGCAGCAGCCAATCATATGTTTTCAATTTACCTGAAAACGAAAATTACGTATATCTTGACAATCAAGAAATGACAGCTTCCGTAACAGTCTCGTTCGATAGCGCTGTCAGAACCAGAATATACACACTTTCAAGGTCGGCAATCGAAAACTTTGCCTTTGTAAATCTTCCCGAAGGTATGACTGCGACAATCGCTTCCTCTTCTATCCAAATACCTATACGCTCGCTGTCTTCATATTTAAATATGTTATCCTCTTCTGATATCACAGGGACGATAGATTTCTCGCAAACAAATGATAGCGGTCAATATCTTGTAAATATTCAGATTAACGAGGAAATGCCTTATGGAGTAACGCAAAGAATATACGTAGACGTCGATCTGTCGTAATTAATTCAGGAGGGGCGGATGTTTTCGTCCCTCTTTTTTAGAAAGAGTATTATCAATGAAAATCATACATAATATTACAATGCCGCTCAACGCTGGGAAAGAAGAGTTATTTGCAAAAATAAAAAATGACTTCTCTCTTCCGAAAGACGTCCGATGCGATATATATAAAAAGTCATTCGATTGCCGACACGGAAAAATAAAAGCGGTTTATTCCGTGTCGGTAAATATCGATACCGATAATGAACATTTTTCCGATATTATCCCCTATGAGTTTTCACCAAAAACCAAAATCAATTTGTCTTTATCTCCGGTCATCGTCGGGATGGGCCCCGCGGGCCTTTTTTGCGCTTTAACGCTCACGGAATTTGGGATAAAACCAATTATTATAGACAGAGGCGAACCGATTGAAAAAAGAGTTTCTGACGTTGAAAAATTCTGGCGAGGAGAAGTGTTAAAAGAAAACAGCAACGTCCAATTCGGAGAAGGCGGCGCGGGAACTTTTTCAGACGGGAAACTGACTTGCAGAAAAAATGACCCTCGCGGAAGAAAAGTTTTGGAAACATTTGTAAAATACGGGGCGCCGGCCGAAATATTAACAGACGCTCTTCCCCACATCGGAACGGATATATTAAGAAAAATAATAATTAATATTCGTCGAGACCTTCAATCAAAAGGAGTTACGTTTATATATAACGCTAAGCTCATAGATATTAAGTTGGATAATATGAGAGCGAAAAAAATCAAAACGACGGCGGGAGATATCTCATGCGACGTGCTTGTTCTCGCGATAGGAAATGGTTCATTTGATACCTTTTCAATGCTGTTGTCAAAAAAATTTCTTATAGAACCAAAACCTTTGGCGATAGGGCTTCGCCAGGAGCATCTACAACGAGATATAAACTTTGCGATGTACGGAAAGGAGGCGGATAACCCGGTTTTACCCCCGGCGTCATATTCTTTTTTTCATCATTTAGATAAAAATACCTGCGTTTATACGTTTTGCATGTGTCCGGGCGGATATGTGGTAAACGCTTCGTCGATAAATGGAAGGCTTACAACAAACGGAATGAGTTTATCCGAAAGAAACGCGGAGAACGCTAACAGCGCTCTTCTTGTTTCGATAAATCCCGCTTCTGTAAAAGAAGCGATGACCCTACAACGGGAAATCGAAGAAAGGGCGTTTCGAGTAAACAACGGAAAATGCCCGATAACTTCCGATCTTGAAAAAAATTCAATTATCTTAACAACGGTAAGACCGACAATCATGCCGGAAACTGAACGAACCGATTTTTCAAAAATTTTTCCTTTGAAAATTTTATCCGCCTTAAAAAACGGAACGGATTTATTTCATAAAAAAATATTCAAAACACAAGCCTTTGAAAAACCCATATATACCGCTCCCGAAACGAGAACATCTTCGCCCCTCAGGTTTAAAAGAGATTCAAACTCGCTCAAAGCCGTTTATACGGAAAATCTTTATCCCTGCGGAGAGGGCGCAGGA
>CAJFPG010000199.1 GCA_904398665.1 Candidatus Geddesella stercoravicola
AGAATTTTATCCCGGTCATAAAAAAAACTAAAAGAAGCGAGGAAGAAATTAACCTTAAAGACGAAATAGCGAAAATAGAGATAAAAGATAACAATATCAAAATAACTCTTCCGGCAGGAAACACAAAAACGATAAAACCGCTTCTTTTAATAACCGCATTTCGCGACCTTACAGGAAAAAATCCCGAATATGATATCACAAGGGAAAAATTTTTCACAAAAGATTTTAATATATTCAGATAAATAAGGAGAAAATTTAAATGACAGAGGATTCGGCAAAAATAAAGTTAAACAAATTGATGTATTACGCAAAAAAAAATCTTTGGATGGAAAAAGCTGACAAATACTACGTTCTTAATTCCCTTCTTGATTTATTTGGTTTTGATGCTCCCGCTCCCGATAATTCAGACGAGAATCGCGATTTTAATATTGATGACGTACAGGCGGAAATTATCGATCCGCTAGTAGATTACGCGATACAAAAAAAACTAACGACAAAAGAGGAACGAATATTATTTGAGACAAAAATGATGGGATTGATTACCCCGTCTCCCTCGGCCGTCAACAGAAAATTTGACGAAATAGAAAAAAAAGAAGGAAAAGAAGCCGCCACCGACGCTCTTTTCAAACTTTCAAAAGCAAATAATTACCTGAGAATGTGCGATATAAATAAAAATATAAAATGGAGACACCACGGGAGCCTAGGAGATATAGAAATTACGATAAATCTTTCCAAACCTGAAAAAGACCCGAAAGAAATCGCTCTCGCGAAATCTCTTCCCCAAAGCGGATATCCCGCCTGCATGCTCTGTGCATCTAATCTTGGATTCGCCGGAAATCTAAACCACCCGGCCCGCCAAACTCTGAGATATATACCTATCACATTGACAAACGAGCAATGGTATATGCAATTTTCTCCCTATCAATATTACAGAGAACATCTTATAGCTTTTTCCGAGAGACATCGTCCGATGGCGGTCACATCAGATTCTCTTAAAAGGCTTATTGAATTTACCGATATATTTCCGCACTATTTTATAGGCTCCAACGCCGCGCTTCCAATTGTCGGAGGTTCTATACTGACTCATGACCATTATCAGGGAGGAAGAAAAGTATTGCCGATGTTCAAAGCCGAAAGCAGAAGACAATACAAATCCGAAAATTTTAAAGATCTGAAAATAGAGATAGCAAATTGGTACAACAGCGTGATAAGAATCTCCGGCCAAAACGCAAATTCCGTTCACAAATTCTCATCTCTCGTCCTTGAAAAATGGAGAGAATGGACAGATGAAAGCGTGGAGATAATCGCGAAAACAACTGAGGAACATAACGCTATTACACCGATTGCCAGAAATGAAAACGGCAGATATATTTTCGATATGATTTTGAGAAACAACAGAACCGATGAAAAAAGACCGTACGGAATATTTCATCCGGAAGAACGACTTCACAACATCAAAAAAGAAGGTATCGGTATTATCGAGGTAATGGGGTTGTTTATCTTGCCGGGAAGACTGAAAAATGAATTGCATGAAGCCGAAAAATTTCTTACCGGAGAAAAGGAAATGAACGATAAAGCATTAACAGACTCTAAAAGCCCTGTTTACAAACATAGAAATATGATATTGGAACTTATTGAGGCTCACGGAAGAAAAAACACGAAAGAAGACGCGAAAAAATTTATTATTGATAAAATCAATCATATTTGCGAAGAAATACTCGAATATACGGCGGTATTCAAAAATACCGAAAAAGGACAAAACGCGTTTGATAGGTTCATGACGGAGGGTTTAAACCTGTCAAAAGCATGATAATATAGGGAGAGAAATAATAATGAAAGTTACAAAAGCTGTTATTTTAGCGGCGGGACTCGGGACACGAATGCTACCCGCGACAAAATCCATTCCAAAAGAATTATACCCGATAGTCGATAAACCGGCTCTTCAACATCATGTCGAAGAGCTTGCGAAAAGCGGAATAAAAGATATCCTTATAGTTATTTCAAGAGGAAAAACTTTGATAGAGGATCATTTTGATAACTCTCCGGAGCTGGAAGAGAGATTGCTTGCTGCGAACAAAACAAAAGCATATGAAGAGACAAAAAAGACCTCTGAGCTTGCAAATATAATGTACGTGAGACAAAAAGAGATTACGGGAACGGGAGACGCGGTTCGCATGGCGAGAAATTTTACCGGGGATGACCCGTTTGTCGTCATGTATGGCGACGATGTCATCATAAACGACGATTACCCTGTTACCAAGCAGCTTATTGATGTATATGAGAATTATGAATGCGGAATCGCCGGAGTACAAGAAGTTTCCCGGGAAATGATTCGGCAGTATTCCACAATGGAAGTGTCAAAAATAAAAGGTAATATCTACAAACTTACCGACATGATAGAAAAACCGTCGGACAATGAAATATTATCTTTATTTACAATATTGGGAAGACTTATTCTTCCGGCAAAAATTTACGATATTCTCGAAGAAACCCCATTCTCAAACGGAGAGCTCCAGCTTACCGACGCGATGAAAACGCTTGCAAAAACCGACGGAATGATAGCCGTTGATTTTGAAGGGAAAAGATATGATATGGGAAACAAACTCAGCGTTATGCAAGCTCAGGTAGAAAGAGCCGCGGCTCATTCCGAAATAGGAGAGGAATTTAAAAAATATTTAAAAGAATACGTAAAAACCATTTAATCATTCATACATTTTGATTTTATAGTGAAATTTATTTTTTTTAATTTACTTACAATTCAAATAATTTACTATGACCAGATTTTTATGATTTATAATATTATATAAAATCTACACAGATAATATAAAAAACCTAATAAAATAATATTAATTGAAATAATCATTATTAAATAACGCGAGAGTAAATTCTCTCGCGTTATTTATTTATAAAAAATATAAATTTATTAAACCTGATTATTATCTTTATTGTCATCATCTGTATCGGTAGAAAACAGAAAATCTATTGTTTCATCGTCGAATAATTCCTCGGAAATCTTATTTTTTTATTTTTTTCCCTTTTTTCATTGGGTTTTGGAGTAGGAGTATTATCGGCATTCGAATCTAAATCAATTATTACATTTTCAAACAAATCTTCTGTTTTGGAAGAGGTGTTATCCTCCTCCGATTCAAAAATAATATTTCTCATTGAATCTATTTCTGACCTATCGATACTGTCATTCTCCTCGTCTCGACTCTTAAAACCATTATTATCGAAAGTTTTGCTGTCTCTATTTATATTTTTATTCTCACCTAATTCAAGATCGCGTTTTTCCCGGCGTCTCATAGCAGCTCTTTTTTTCGCCGCCAAAAGTTTTTTATAAGATTTCAAAGTTTTATAATACAAAATTACAAAAATGATAAAGCCGGCAATAAAAATAATAAGCAAACCCACAACTCCGAACGCTATCCACTTAAAATATTGAGGATATTCGTTAGTATCGGTCTCAATAGGCATTTCTTCCGTAACAGAAGAAATAATTCCATATTTTTGAAAAGTTTGCTCCTCTGGGTCATAAACATACAATTCAGCTTGTCCTTCGGGGCTTACAGCATAAACTATATAGCTATCCGATGTCCCATCAGAAGAAACAAAACCATAAAAAGTGTTCTCCCCGATAGTAACCGGCGCCTTTTCATATCCCTCTGGCGCCTCAAAATCATCCGGGATATTTAAAATTGTAAGAGAAATCGATTGAGATGTCACGGCATAAACAGGAGAAGCAATATTAAGATCAAAATCATAATAATAAAATCCGCCAGTATTTACTTCGCCGTTTTCTTCTGATAAAGAATTGAGATAAACGGCGACGCTTCCGCCATCAGGGAGAGAAATCGCGCTTACTGTCTGTCCGTTAATTTCAACCTCAGTACGCTGAAATCCTATGGGAATTAACGAGTCGTCAAATTCGGAAACTATCATTTCCGTATTGTCAGCGAGTTTTACAATGACATTTTCCGACTCCGGCTCCTCCGTAATTTCAGGAGTTTCAGGAATTTCAGATTCTCCGGGGCTCTCCGGTTCAGTATTTCCGTTTTCGGAAGACTCAGCGGCCGCTCGCGTAACACGTATAGTATAATTTCTCACGTCGCCGTTTTCCGCCGTAACTCTAACCGTTACCGTATTTGTCCCGACAGAAAGCCTCGTGTTGCCGGAAACAGAATAGCGCGCGGAGGAATCATTAACAGTGGCCGAAACAGCAATGCTCGTGACGCTGTTCGCGACCGAAACACTGTATTCTGTTCTTGATGAAGAAAAGGACGGCGAAAGTCTCCCGGGACTTACCGAAAGAGCCGACAATGAGGCGTCGGACGACGCTGTTGGCCTGGCGTTTATCGTGACAGAAGCGGAACAAGTTGAGGCGTCCATCAAATCTCCGTTTCCTGACGACACGCTCGTAAAAGACGCGGTCAAAGAAGAAGTCCCGGTTCTGAGAGTTCTGAAAGTAAAGGTAAGAGAATATCTGGCCTCACCGCTGGAATGATAATCAACTATATTCAAGACTCCGTTGCTGGCGTTTATCGCGGGAGCAAAACCTCCCGAACAAGAAACATATTGAAGATATGATGAGTCAAACTGCAATATCGCGTTAAGTCCGGCTATGGAAGTCTGTGTCGAAAGAGTCACAGATACATTTTCCCCTTCGGTCACAGTCGCGCCGCTGAGAGAAAAAGAAGCGCTCGCCGCCGTCGTAGGCAGTGAAAAAAGAGAAAAGATCAAAGAAACGACTAAAAACGGAAGCAGTAAAATCTTTTTTAAATTAACAAACTTATTTTTCATATAACTACATCCTGTCTACTGTATAATTTGATCCGTACCGAGCAGATGATTCCTGATTTTGATAATATCGTTTATAAGTATCTGCCCGTCTCCGCTCACATCCGCGGCAAGAGCCTCGGAACCTGAGATCATCGAGGTTTGGAGCAGATGATTTCTGATCTTAATAATATCGTTTATAAGTATTTGTCCGTCTCCGCTCACATCGCCCACTATAACCACGGAAAATGATTTATATTCCGAAGAATCCAGAGAGTATATAACCGCCCTGTCTCCCGTGGCGACGATGTCAGAATTTCCTTTACCAGTTACGGCGATAGATCCGTTTGTCACACTGAATTTAGAAAGGAAATCAGAAACTTTTGTTCCGGTAGAAACTCCTTTGAGAATATCATCATCTATTTTATAACTTGTGGTATAAGACGGGTCTTCCCCACCGTATTGCCTTGAAATAACCAAAACATAGGTTCTTACGCTTCCGTTTTCGGCGGTGACCTCTATTTCAATATTATTAGCTCCGTAATTAAGATTTACCGTTCCCGTTCCGCTTATCTTGGCATTTGAATCCACGGCGGAGGCGGAGATTGTAACGCTAGACACATCTGACGGAACAATAAGACTGTATTCAAGCGTATCCATATCAAACGCCGGACCTATATTATAACCGGAAACGGAAAGAGAGGATAATCTGTTGTTCGGAGAACCGTCACCGATAGGCCTTTTACAGGCAGTTTCGGGCATATTCTCAAAAACCGGTATATAAAATTTAAGCACGTTTTCACTTTTTACAGAATCCGGATAAGCCGTCGCCAACTGTGAAGCTTCGGAAGAGGCCCCGTTAATATTTGTCATATATTGAATAGAACATTCATAGTCGCTTGTGATATTAAATCTTTTTGTATATAAAGAAATTTGTGTTTCGCTCACATAGTTTCTTACATACCATTGAATTCCTCCGACTACCGCTTTATACCTCGTATTCCACGGCCTTCCGTAAGTCCCGGAACCTCCAGCGTAAATCAATCCGTTCTTGATTGCGCTGTTCCCGCTGTGGGCGTAAGCGTTAATATTAAAATAATTGAAAAGATTTTCATACCCGCTGTAATTTCCCGAAACGCTTCCGGAAGTTCCCGCGGAACCAACCTCGTTTATAATTATTGACGAGATAACATACGGGTTTACTCCGTTCTCTTTTGAAGCATTATAAATTGTTTGAGGATAATTAAGAGAAGAACCGTCGGTATCCGTCACGGTCCCCGCCATAAATGTTCCTGACAACATATCTCTCAGCCCGTCAAGAGTTTGAGAGTCATCATAAAACTGCCCGAGGAATAAAAAAACAGAGTCTTGTCCGAGAGAATTCCTCGGGTCCATATAAAACTCAATAATTTCTCTTGACGCCGCGTGCAGCCCGTAATCAAACGAGGTCCAGGTTCCGGTGCTCCAATTATAAGCTCCGGATTGAGTCGATTTCCAAGAAGAAGGAGAAGAGGCGCTCACAAGACTTACGCCGAGAACTGATTCCGCGTCCACGCTTCTATTCCAGTCAAGACCGTTATGTACGGCTATAAATTCCCATTTAGGATAAAAATAATGAAGAATCCTTAAATCATCCTTATAAGATTCGGGGAAACCTTGTTCCGTAAGATAATCCTCAAATTCAGGATCTCTTTCTATATTATAAATTTTAAAATTCTCATATTCGTCGTCATATACGTAAGCATACCCTGTCTCCGAGTAAGAGCATGGAACTTTATACCATTTTTCCCCTTTCGAATTCCGTTCCTCTTCGGCAATAACAAGCTGATCGCCTTTTGATACATAAAGATTGGCTCCGCTCGACGGTGATTTTATCTGAGAATATTCCGCGCCTGGCCCGGACCTTAAAGCCAATCTTGTATAATCCACGACTCCGACTTTTATAACGTCGTCGGCCGAAAAAGTAAGATAAGACGCGATAGAAATCAAAAATGCGAAGAATAATACAGCGACAAATATGAGAAGTATTTTTTTTCTATATTTTAAAACATCGAAAAAAAGTCTCATACTATCGCTCCTTACTTTGTAAAATATTGCAAATACATATTAATGATAACAAAAAATATGGCATTTGTCAATAGAAATCGTCGACACATGTCGATTTCATATATTTTTTTCTATCGAAAAATAAGGCAAAAACAAGAAATAAAATATAAAAATTTCTATCAAAAAAATCCTATTTATTTTTTTCGCTTAAAAAGAAATTTTGTAAAAACTTTTAACGCAAAAAAAGAAAAAAATCACCCTCCTCCCCCCCCCACAAAAAAATCGACAGTCAATTATTTAATTAACCGTCGATTTTCTATTTTTAATATTTTTAAAAATATATAAAACATAAAAAATATCAATAATCATAAACCTCGATCGCCGTATATCGATAACTGAATTCATATCCTAACTTTAAAGCGAGAGAAAGAGATTCTTTATTATGAGAATCCCAACTGGGATATAAATTTCTATTTAAACACTCAGATATCAATTTTGAACCGCAGGCATACGCCAAACCTTTTTTCCTATATTCTTTACGTGTGTCTATCTGTATTTCTATTCCGTCTCTATACCTCGAATAAGAAGAGGCTCCCGACACGACGATATTATTTTTTAATATTACATACCCCAAACCGAGTCTTTTATATTTATCGTAACTACTAAACTGAGACACAAGGTCGGAAGACCACGATTCGGACAAACAAATATCGTAAAGAGAGCCGTTTATTTCCCGTAACTCATAATCCACGGGAATAGAAACAATCGCGGCATTTAATTTATTTTTATCAAAAGAGTTCGATTCTTTTTTTGTGGCATAACGAAAAACTGTTCTGGCTCTATGTCTGTATATGTCGCAAATCATGTCTTTCCATTCGTCATTTTGAGGAATCATTATCGCAAAATTTTTTTTAAAATAATCAGGTTTATAACATACAAGTTCTTTACATGGGCGTCCCGCAAAAAAAATAAAGTCGCCTAAAACAGCCATCGCCGATAAAGGAAAATTCAATTCATTCGAATATATTTTCCCCATGATTCCCTGCAAACAAGACCATACCATAGTCGCTTCCCAATCTTTAAAAAGATTTGAAACTTTTTCAGACTCTTGAATTTCGTATATCATATAAGCGTCCCTCTTATTAATTAAATAATCAAATAATCAAATAATTAAATAATCAAAAAAATAAAATATATAAAATATGAAATAATTATTAAAATATTTTTTATCTGAACGATATAAAATCCATAATAAATCTTGGTACACAAGTTCTTTTACATAAAAATTATATTATACGATATAAATGTATTATATTTTTCATATCTTTTACGTTTTTTTAAACAAGCAAAATTTAATGTTTATATACTAATAAACTCAAAAGACAGAGATTTATCGACGCCTATAAATTAAAGCTTATACTCAAATAAGAACGTTAAAGTTTTCTTTATTTTGTCATTATTTTATCATTCTTTTAATTTACGTTCACACATTTTGCGACATTTTAAAATGTGTTTGCCTCAAACGAATTTTACGCCAATTTATAAATCCGTAAATATCATTAATTAAAAACATAATAAAGCAAATTACGACAGATAAATAAGACATATCCTCTATTGTCGCCAAAATCCATAACACGATCAAAACTATATCGTTCGCCGCGTAAGCGAGAGCATAGTAGGGACTTCTCCTAAATGTAAGATAAACCGCGAGGAAACTCGTTGTCACGGAAATAGTACTGGGCAAAATATTCGATGTGTTAAGCGTTTTTAAAATATAATAAAATATTAATGTTATAATAGCGGTAAGAATTATCATAAACACAATTTCTTTTCCCTTTAAAGAATTTACTTTTACTTCCGCTTTATTTTTCTCAAAAGGATTCTTTAACCATGAAATCATAGAAAAAACCGCCATCGGAGCTGTCATTCCCAGATACGTTATCATTTCCCCATAATAAGCGAAAGTAAGGGAAATAATTCCATATAAAACGCTGAATACAATCATTAAAAACTGTCCGATAGGATTTCCCTTGGCGACAAAAATCAGGGAAGTAGCTCCTATAACAGAAGCCACAAGAGTCAGATAGTTTTCTTTATCAAAAATACAAAAAGAAACGATTATAAGAAATACGGAAAATACCCATAAACAAATTTCTCCTTTTGAAAAATAACAAATAAGCCTCTTTATTTTATCCATATTTACAACTCCTCAAAAAAATAAGCATTCACGCGTATCTACAAAGACCTAACGATACGCTATGAATGCTTTTCGCATTATCTACCCGGTGGCAGTTTTATCTATCAAATATATTATATAATATCATAATTTTTATAAAATGTCAATATCATTTTAAAAAATTAAATTTTTTACTAAAAAAACTTGATAACAGCTTATTAAATTAATAAAGAACTATTATTAATCAATTATTAATCAATAAAAAATTATCCGGCAAACAAGAAACAGCATAAGACAAATATAGAATAACATAGCATTTTATACGTCTCAAAAAAAATAAATCTAAAATATTTATTTTTACAAAAAAACTTCTCAGGGAAAAAGAACTGTATCTATGTCACGTCATTTTTATCATTTTAAAAATTTTTATTTAAAATTAGTTTTTCTGTTTCTTCTATGTTGTTTAAGATCTTTAAACATAAAATAAATTTATTACTTAAATAATTTTATTTTTAAATAAAGAATATATAATACAAACATTTTCTTAACAAGAATAAAAAAATTTCAAGAATATCATAACAAAAATTTTATCAAAAAAAAACAGGACATTTAGCATAAGAAACGCCAAATATCCTGTTCCGTCAAAATGTTATTTTATATAACTCTTTATTTTGTTTTATTAGACTCTTCCACCGCGACCGCGCAGGCTACGGTGGCGCCGACCATTGGGTTGTTGCCCATACCGATAAGGCCCATCATCTCAACGTGAGCGGGGACAGACGAAGACCCCGCGAACTGAGCGTCGGAATGCATACGACCCATAGTATCTGTCATACCGTAACTGGACGGACCCGCAGCCATATTATCGGGATGAAGCGTACGCCCGGTGCCGCCTCCGGAAGCCACGGAGAAATATTTGACTCCATTCTCAACGCACCATTTCTTGTAAGTTCCGGCGACCGGATGCTGAAATCTTGTCGGATTCGTGGAATTTCCAGTAATAGAAACTCCGACGTTTTCCAGTTTCATTATCGCGACACCCTCAGGAACGTTGTCCGCGCCGTAACATCTTACGTCCGCGCGAGGACCCTTCGAATACGCTTTTTCAGAAACTATTTTCACCTGTTCGGTAAAAGGATCAAATTCCGTTTCCACATATGTAAATCCGTTAATTCTGGAAATTATGAAAGCCGCGTCTTTCCCAAGACCGTTAAGTATTACCCGCAAAGGCTTAACTCTTACTTTATTGGCGTTCAAAGCGATTTTAATAGCGCCCTCAGCCGCGGCGAAAGACTCATGCCCGGCTAGGAAACAAAAACAATCGGTAGATTCGGAAAGAAGCATAGAAGCAAGATTTCCGTGACCGAGTCCGACTTTACGGTTTTCAGCGACAGATCCTGGGATACAAAAAGATTGAAGACCTATGCCTATTGCGGAAGCAGCGTCGGCGGCTTTTTTGCAACCTTTTTTTATCGCTATGGCACAACCTACGGTATACGCCCAAACGGCGTTTTCAAAACAAATCGGCTGCGTCTCACGGACGATTTTATCGCAATCTATGCCTTTCGCGAGAGTTATATCTTTACATTCTTCGATAGAGGAAATTCCGTATTCGGCGAGAACAGAATTGATTTTATCAATTCTTCTCTCATAATTTTCAAATAATGCCATCGTCCTGCCTCCTTAGTTCTTACGCGGATCTATATATTTGACCGCGTCGTCAAATCTGCCGTAATGTCCCATAGCTTTATTATAAGCAGTGTTTGGGTCGTCGCCGTTCTTAATAAAATCGGTCATTTTACCAAGAGAAACAAACTCGTATCCAATCACCTGATCATCTTCGTCAAGAGCCATTCTCGTAACATATCCTTCCGCCATTTCAAGATAGCGAACGCCTTTGGCTTTCGTGCCATACATTGTTCCGACTTGACTGCGAGTTCCTTTGCCCAAATCTTCAAGTCCGGCTCCGATAGTAAGTCCGCCTTCCGAAAAAGCCGATTGGGTTCTTCCGTAAGCGATTTGAAGAAATAGTTCCCTCATCGCCGTGTTAATAGCGTCACAGACTAAATCAGTATTCAATGCTTCGAGAACAGTTTTCCCGGGAAGAATCTCAGCCGCCATAGCCGCGGAATGAGTCATACCGGAACATCCGATCGTCTCTACAAGAGCCTCTTCAATAATACCGTTTTTAACATTAAGGGAAAGTTTACATGCCCCCTGTTGAGGAGCGCACCAACCCACTCCATGAGTAAACCCGGAAATATCGGTAATCTGTTTTGCCTCTACCCATTTTCCCTCTTCCGGAATGGGAGCGGGACCGTGCTTCGGTCCTTTGGCAACGACGCACATTCTCTGAACTTCCTGAGACAATGCATAATTTTCCATAAATAACTCCTTTCGCAAGTCGAGCCTGCTATTCAATTTAATTGTTGACCTGTATCATTATACAACACTTTTCGACTTATTTCAATAGATAAATAAGGAAAAAGGTTAAAAACTTTATTAAAAATAAAATATGAGAGAAAAAAACTAATTTTAATTTTCTGATTTGCTATTTTCCACAGAATTTTTCTTATCTGTTTTATTCTTTAACTCCTCTTTCCTAACCATCCTGATTTCATCATATGAAAACGTATCGGAAGCTTTCACCTCACGCTCTTTTCCGTCGGCGACAAATCCGCAGACCTCAAAGAAATATTTGGCTCTTGTGTTCATTTTCGGAACCCAAACCACAGTATATTCGTGTTTTGTAGATTTTACGGCTTTTCGAACATAACGAAAAGTCCTTTTTCCATATCCCTTATTCCAATAAGCGGGCAAAAAATACATATCGCAAAGCTCTGAGGCAATTCCCTTATAATCAGGATCCTCGCATTCTTTAACAGTAAACATTCCGACCATAATGTTATTGTAAATAACTACAAAAAGCATATCCTTGCTTTTTATAATAGCTTTTTGATACGAATAATACATCTCCTCAAAATAAGTGGACTTTTCAATATATTCCGAGGGAAAAACCTCCTTATATGATTCTTTAAAAGCGTTCATTTTAGTATAAGCCATCTCAACCGCGTCAGAAGCGAGCGCTTTCCTAACTTTAAAACTCATTTTTTACTCCTTTGCTTTTTTCAATCGCGACAAGCGCCGCTCCTAGCGCCGTAGCGTATTCCGCGTATTTAGGAATTATAAAGTTTACCCCATGAAGTTCTTTTATTCCGTCAAAACATTCCTGAGCGTCAGGAACCGCGGTAAGATTACCGCATAAAACAACATCTTTCGTATCGTCGATCTTACACGCGAAAGCGGCCATAACGCCTATTGTCTGCAAAACCATATTTATAAGCCCTTTCGCTATATCGCTTTTAGTAGCATAATCCGAAATCTTACCGAAATTCGAAGCTGTCGTAAAATCAGGCATTGCCGTGACTTGATTAACGGAAATATCCCCGACGGTAAGATCGATATTTGAAAGATTTCCCTCTGCCGCCAAATTCACAATCGTATCAAAATGACGAACATGAATAAATTTAGAAGACAAACCCAAAAGAGTGCCTCCGCCGACGCCTGTTCCACCGATACGGACAATCTTTTTGTTATCGGCCTTTATAAAAGATGTTCCCGTTCCCATACTAACTATAATAGCGTTATCGAGTCCAGAAAGATAAAGTCCCCCTTTTCCAATGGCGTCGAACTCGGAAATATGTTCGGTAACTATTCCGTAAATATTCTCAACGACGAAAGAAGAACCTACGCCCGTTATCATTATTCTGTTTACATCGGACAAGTCAAGACCGTTTTCATTTATATATCTTCCGAAAGCCCCGTAAACCGACGTTTGCGGATCATTCGCGGTAACCTGCATCGGTTTCATTATCTCAGAATTTTTCACCGCTATAATTTTTGTGGTCGACCCTCCGACATCTATCCCTATAACAGTCATAAAGCTTGTCCTTCCTAGTAAATAATCAGAGTCTTATCAATAAAATAATTATACGTTTAAAATGTAAAATTTTCTACCCAAAACATATAATTTTACAATATAATCGATATTTTTTTAACAAAAAAACACAATAAAGACAAAAGCCGACGGTAAGTATTAATATGAGAAAATTGCTTTTTTAAACAAATTTTGAAAATAATTAAAAAATAAGAATTCAATTATAAAATATAAAAATAAAAAATTTACAGTATCAAAAAAAAATCAAAAAAAACAAAAAGAATTTTAAGTCTAACAATAGAAAAATCGAAATATATTGTTTAAAAAATTTATTTCAAAACGAAGAATCTACCTCATTTACTGTTATACCAAAAATATTTTGGCTATTATAAACAAAAAAATCTTTTGCCATTTTTTACTACAATAAATCCTCCTAAACCAATTATAAAAAAAATTCCGCGTTATATAACGCGGAATTTAATTTTTTGCCGAACTTTTAAATTATTAATTCAAACAAACTTAACTATCGCCCCGAACTCACAATATAAACAGTTCCGGTTCTTCGACCGAATCGATTACAATCATAAGTCGAAGGCAGAAAAATATCAACGATATTTCCCTTAACAGCGCCGCCGGTATCCATCGCGTAAGCGTATCCGTAAACAAAACCGTTATCCATAACGATATATAATTTCGAATATAAAGGAATTACGCTCGGATCAACCGCGACATATCCGACTTGCGTCGAATGTCCGGTAGCGGTGCGAGAGCCTCCTCCGTCAGACGGCCCATAAGCCGTAAAAGTTACGTTTTCTATTTTTGAAACATATTCGGACGGAGCCCCTCCGCCGGTATCCAGCAGATTAGATGCGTCAACATAAACTTTTGCGGAAATAGGATTCTCTACTATTTTCTCACTAATAACAGTCGATTCGACAGCCTCTCCGTTAACATATTTAGTGCGAGTCACAATTTCTTTTCTTCCGTCCTTGCCGGCAGTTTCCGTACCGACTCTATTCGCGAAAGTAGAATATATAACGCTAACAGCTTCTGTCTGATATGCGACGGGTTCATAAGTTACAGTCTCTTCATAATAAACCCTATTTACGCTTATTACCATATCTTCGGTAAGAAGAGTATCAGTTCCGTACGAAACGGAATCTTCTTCTGACAACGTGATTCCCACGCTGTTAATCAAATCCATTACGGTAGGATTATCTGATTTTTTAAAAGATTCGACATAATACTTTCCATCGACATATAAAGTCGCAAGAAAAGTTTCGTTATTACTGACCGTAATATTTTCAATTTGCTCGTTTGATATTTCCGGCAAATTGTAAGGGTTGGAATAATCCGCCTCAACAACCTCATCCTCGTCGGATTCCGCGGCAAACAAAAAGAGACCGCCGACAAAGAATACGAGAATTATAACGATTATTCCCGAAAAAATTGAAATTTTGATTTTTTGATTTGACGTATCTGTATTTTTTGTTTTTTCGGTGAAAATTTCTTTTTTCATCAATGACACCACCATATTTCTTCTCTGTAACAGAGAATTCGTTCGGAAAATAAAGGAAACCAATTATTTTACAATTATTATTTTCCCCATATCACGAATTTATACGAAAGTTGCTTTAAATCCGTGTTTTCCGTTGCCGAAATCAAGAAAATTTGAT
>CAJFPG010000200.1 GCA_904398665.1 Candidatus Geddesella stercoravicola
AAGTAATAATTCTCGATGATTCTACCAGCGCTGTCGATACCGCAACAGAAAGAAATATTCGCAAAACTTTTTCCGAAGAGCTTTCCGGCTCGACTAAGATAATAATAGCTCAGCGTATATCCTCCGTAAAAGACTCAGATATGATAATCGTTATGGACGATGGGAATATAACTGGCGTAGGAACTCACGACGAATTGCTTAAAAACAACGTCGAATATCAGGAAATATATTATTCTCAAGTCGATAGGAAGGAGGATGAGGCGTAATGGCTGCGAGAACTCTTGAAAATTTGCAAAAAAGATACAGCCGTTCGGTCATTTCTTCCGGAGAAGGACATTTCGGCCCTGGGCCGGGCGGCCGTGGGAGAAGAAAAGGAGGCGGGGGAAAACCTAAAAATGTAAAAAATACGATAGTGCGTCTTTTTAATTATATAGCGGAACAGAAAGTTTTGCTTCTGGTCGTTCTTGTATTCATGCTCATAAGAACTTTGTCTTCTCTTGCCGGATCTTATATGATTCGTCCGATAATAAATCAATTTTTGGATTCTTCTTCCGATTTGTTTGGCAAGATAGGTCTTTTTTCTACTGCGCTTTTTGTTTTGGCGGCGGTATACATAGCGGGAGTTATTTCAACGTATTTTCAGAGCAAGATAATGTTGAAAATATCTCAGGGAGCTCTTGAAAAAATAAGAAATGACCTTTTTACTAAACTTCAAAAATTGCCGATTAGTTTTTACGATAATGAAAGTCGTGGAGAGCTTATGAGTCGTTTTACAAACGACGTCGACAATATCGGCACTATGCTTGACACAAGTGTTTTGAGTCTTATTTCGGGGGCTATTACTCTTGTCGGAACTCTTGTTGTAATGCTTTGGACGAATATATGGTTGTCTCTGGTGACTCTTTGTTTTGTTCCTCTATTCATAAAAAGCGCGGCGTTTGTCGCCAAAAAGAGCAGTAAATATTATTCTTCCCAACAAGCGGCGCTTGGGGCGATGAACGGATATATAGAAGAAACTGTTACAGGGCAAAAAGTGGTAAAAGTTTTTTGCCATGAAAAAACTTTGGAGGAAGAATTCGGATTATTGAATCGCGACCTTGTTGAAAAACAAATGAAAGCTCAGTTTTTCGGCGGTGTTATGGGCCCCGTTATGGGAAATATCAGCAAAATAAATTACGCCGTCACGGCCGGTATCGGAGGCCTTCTTTGCGTCACTTCCGGATTCGATATCGGGGGACTTACTATTTTTGTGAATCTTTCGAGCCAGTTTTCCCAGCCGATTTCCGAACTTTCTAATCAGACTAGCGCGGTGTTTTCCGCTCTTGCCGGCGCGGAAAGGGTTTTCGATATAATCGATCGACCGGAGGAAGAGGATTCTTATTTTGGAGATGTTCCGAATAAAATTACGGGCGACGTAGTGTTCGAGAATGTTACGTTCGGGTATAACGAGGATAAGATTGTATTGAAAGGTATTTCCCTTCACGCTTCTCCCGGTCAAAAGATCGCGTTTGTAGGCTCTACGGGCGCCGGAAAAACAACTGTGACAAATCTTCTCAATCGATTTTATGATATAAACGGCGGAACGATTACAATCGACGGAAGAGATATAAAAAATCTTCCTAAACCGTTTTTACGAGAAAATATCGCAATGGTACTTCAAGACACACATCTATTTACCGGAACAGTAAGGGAAAATATTCGTTACGGTCGCCTGGACGCTACCGATGAAGAAGTCGAGGCCGCGGCTAAAACAGCGAGCGCCGACAGCTTTATCAGGCGTCTTCCGAACGGTTACGATACTATAATAGACGGAGATGGGGCGAATTTATCTCAGGGACAAAGACAGCTTCTTAATATAGCCAGAGCCTCGGTTTCAAAAGCGCCGATTCTTGTTCTTGACGAGGCGACGAGTTCCGTTGACACTCGTACGGAGCGGCATATAGAAAAGGGTATGGACCGTCTTATGACGGACAGAACGACTTTTGTCATCGCTCATAGGCTTTCTACCGTTAGAAACTCGGATATTATTTTAGTGCTTGAAAACGGCGAAATTGTGGAAAGAGGAAATCATGAAGAGCTTTTGGCGATGAAAGGAAGATATTATGAGTTATATACTGGAAAAAGAGAATTGGATTAAACTCTAAAAGAGTAAAAAAAAGGACTTTTATATTTATATATTGTAAATTAAATATTAATTTGTCACATTTATGTGAAAAGTCTTGAAATTATAGTCGATAAATGATAGAATATTAAAGAAGAGAAATACTTTATGAAGAATACTGTATAAAAAATACTTTTGAATAATATTTTTATATAGTTTTTTCATTTATCATTTTGGAACTTTGGTTTTAAGGAGAAATGTTATGAAAAATCTTGTTTTGAGAAAAGGTTTGGTTGTTTTCGGCCTTATTCTCGCGTTTGTGTTTTCGCTTTTCGCGGTGGTATACGGAGCGCAGAGCGAGGGGGGGAATATAAACAACGATAGCAATCGACAACAACAGCTTCAAAACAACGAACAAAAACCGATTTCGCCAAACGCTGACAACGGCGAGACGAACGAAATTTCCGAACTCAGCGCTTATGAGAATACAGATGACGAACCTTGCGTTGACATAACAGTTGAAGACACTATTGATTCGAGCGAAAATCAGCAAAAATGGCTTGCCTACCCGAACAGCAATCTTATAATAAATCCGAATTCAGACGCTGACGCTTCTTCCGCGGAGCTTATCGTTGGCATCAAAAACGAATCTGGAGAGATTGCCACTGTTTTAGATAATGTTTTCAACATTTATGAGGCGAACGCCTCTAAACTTTCGACAGCGGACGGAACGTTGTTTTATACCGCTGATTTTTCCGCGGCTACCGGTAGATATAATAATATGTATACCGAGGAATCAAGAAATTGTCTGTCGAGAAACGACAGCGTTGCGGATGCTCTCGATATAACCGTCAGAGAGACCGCGATTACAGAAAGACAATACGCTTCGCTTGAAATAACAGACAACAGCGCGGCGGGTTTGGCTTGGGATTTCAGAGAAAAGAATTATATCGCCGTAATAGATGTCGCCGAAGTCGCGGAAAACGGTACGGTAGTTTTGGGGGCGACCTCAAATCCGGCGTTATATATAAGCGATATATATACGATAACTGAACCCGGAAGATATGTTTTACTTCTTAATGAGGATGTAATGACAGACAGCGGAAACGTTATCGAGGATCATTCTTATTTGTGTCCGAGATTCCGTTTTACCGCAGCGGGTGATTATAAATTTAACGAATTTAAGATATATGAAGTGGATAAGGGAGCAACTCTTCCTGTTTCGTCTTCTTCCACTTTTAGTATCGCTTCTCTTACGAACGCTCTTTCGTTTGATAACGGTTCTTCCGCCGAAGTCAGCGATTATTTCGCTAATGAATCCGTTATAACCAGAAGAATTTCAATAACGGAAGAAGGCAAGTACGTTATTTGGGGCAAAGTTATCGGAGACGCGGTTTATAAGGATTACGCGAAAGCGATAGTCGGAACGATAGGAAATTATAATTACGCGTTTAAGCCTTCCGTTAAGGGCAAAATGTATTTTTATAATTCGGTTGAGGATTTAACTTCGGGAACAAACGCTCTTGCTTCGATAGATGGAGCGGCATATTGGGCTCTTGAAACAAACGAGCTTGTTACCGGTACTAATGTTTATCTCGGCTTCTGTGTCAGCGATAAATATTCCGCCGACGAGGTTTATCAACAGGCTCTTACAGCCGCTTCTATTCCGTATTCAAACGATACGTTCTCTAATTTAGAAAATTTTTGGAATTCGTATATCTCCGAAAATAATGTGGATAATTTCCTGGAGAATATTGATTTAGGCCATGTTTGGACATCTCCCGTATGGACGTGGGCGGATGATTTTTCTTCCGCTTCCGTAATCTTTACTTGCGGAAATGATTCCTCTCATACGACAGAGCTTACCGCTGTCGTTTCATCCGAGGAATCGAAAGCCGCTACCTGCACTGAGAACGGGGAGATTTTATATACGGCGAGCGTCGTATTAGACGGAGAAACCTATACCGATACAAAGACTTCCGTTATTCCTTCGACCGGTCATACTTTCAACACCGAGTGGTCTTCTGACGAGACAAATCATTGGCATAATTGTGTCAACTGTGACGCGAGAGCTGATGAGGCGGAACATACTTTTGAATGGGTAATCGATAAAGAAGCGACAGAAAATGAATCCGGATCTCAACATGAAGAGTGTTCGGTTTGCGGCTATTCAAAAGATGCTGTTGAGATTCCCGCTGGCGGAGGGGCTACCGACGATCCGTCAGGAAATCCGGACGATACCGGAGATAATGGGTATATGGTACTTTGGATATCTTTGGTTGTAATCGCCGGAGTTGCCTTAATTGGAATTACAACGTTTTATATTGTTAGAAAAAGAACTGTAAATAAATAGTTTTCGTATCGTAAAGGTCCGTCGCTATGCGACGGACCTTTTTATTTTGAATATGAGAGACGAAATGAAGGTATTTATATACGATTAATTAAGAAAAAAAATTGAGTAAAAAATATTTAACTCCTAATTTTAACTTGCGAGTTGTGACATGAAAATCAGGAAAAAAAAGAGTTTTCGTAACCTCCACTTGCGTCGAAGATACTCTTCCGAACGTCATAAGAAATTATGTCGCCGAAAAAAAAATTTTGACGAAATCATAGTAACTATTTAAAATTATGAATTTGAATATTTGTTTAGATAGTTGATTCATAAAAATTAAATTCTTTAATTTTTAATTAGGCGTTTTATTTCAGTTTGTATAAGCTCAAAATAATATTATAGAAATGATAAACGATAAATTTGTCGTCGCATAAAGTCCTGCGTTCATTAATCGCTAATCTTTAATCAGCGTA
>CAJFPG010000201.1 GCA_904398665.1 Candidatus Geddesella stercoravicola
AGATATTTTTTATGCTGATTTGAGCCCCGTCGTCGGCTCAGAACAGGGAGGAGTCCGACCGATACTAATAATACAAAACGACGTTGGAAATAAATACAGTCCAACGGTAATTGCCGCCGCGATTACAAGTAAACTGGATAAATCACGGCTTCCGACTCATATCGAAGTCAACGCGTCAAGTTACGGACTTGAAAAAGATTCCGTGATACTCCTTGAACAAATACGGACTCTCGATAAACAAAGACTTAAAGAAAAAATGGGACATCTGGATACCGATTCTATGAATAAGGTAAACCGCGCGCTTACCGTAAGCTTCGGTCTTCCGGCAAACGAGCAGGAATTATAAAACACCTCAAAAATTATCTCCGGCGTCGTTATCCGAGAATTCCGCAAAAAATAAAATTCTTTTCGAAAAACAGTAAGCTTTAAAACTAAAATATAAAATATAAATTATAAATTATAAGATATAAAATATAAATTATAAGATATAAAATATAAATTATAAGATATAAGATATAAAATATAAATTATAAGATATAAGATATAAAATATAAATTATAATTTTAAATAATCAGTTTTATTTTTCGAAAATTAAAAATATAATACAAGCCCTCAATGACTTTTTATTGAGGGCTTAAAATTTTTCTCTCTCAAAAAATAAAATAAGTAAAAATATTATATAAAAAAACTTAAAAATGTTTTTCTAATAAATATCTACAACAAAAAAATAAATATAAAAAATATTTAAAATAATTCTAAAAAATAATTTATAAAATTAGAAAAGTTCCTATAAAAACCGGACTTAAAATATAAAATTAAATGAAAAGATAAATATTATTTATATTTTTTATATTTTTTAAAAAAAATATTTAAAAAATCTTGACAAAGCGTTCTAACTTTGTTATAATAAGTATACTCCCCTCGGGGGTATGGTATATACCACTTCAAAAATAAAAAGATAATAAATTAAAAATAAATTTTAGGGCAGAAAAGAAGATAATAAATAAACATCAATATTTTTAATAATAAGTTTACATAAAATTAATAGGTTAGAGCAAATAAATATATAACAGATACAGAGAGAAGAGAAGAGAAGAGAAGAGAAGAGAAGAGAAAATATAATAGAATGAATAAAATAAGGTAAATAGTATTTAAAACTATATAATAAGAGAATTATTATGTTTAGAGAATTATATTTATTGTAAATATTGCAAAAAAAACGAATGTCAAGAAAGCATATATAAATTAAAAAATGAAATTAAAAGAAAAAATTATAAATTAAATAATAAATAACGAAGAAAAAACAATAAAGAAATAAAAACAAAAAAGGAGAGATAAAATTGAAAGCCGATAAAAAAGAAATAACAAGGTTACTGAAAACCGCCAGAGGACAAATAGACGGAATAATAAAAATGGTCGAGGAAGACAGGTATTGCGTAGATATAAGCCATCAGCTGATGGCGACGGAGGCGATAATCAATACCGCGAACAGAAAAGTTTTGACCGAGCACTTAAAAAGTTGTGTCAGAAACGCTAAAACAGACAAGGAAAAAGATGAAAAAATCGAAGAAATGACCGCGCTCATAACCAAACTAATAAGATAAACCTATAAGATAAGGAGTGATATTTACGGAAAAGTTTGATATAACCGGAATGACTTGCGCCGCATGCAGCAGCAGAGTAGAAAAGGCTGTCTCCAAACTCGACGGGGTTTCTTCCTGCGCCGTAAACCTGCTGACGAATTCCATGACAGTAGAAACATCGCTTCCTGATGAGGAAATAATAGCGGCGGTGGAAAAAGCGGGATACGGAGCAAAAAAAGCGGGAGAGAAACGACAGGATACGAGAGGAAAAATCGAATCCTCCAAAAAAAATACCGAAATAAAACCGCTGATACAAAGACTCGTTTCGTCCGTTATCTTTCTCGTCATACTTATGTATTTCTCTATGGGACATATGATCTCTCTGCCTCTCCCCTCTTTCTTGGAAAATAATTATGTGGCGATAGGAATCATACAGCTCGTCCTAACGATGATCATAATGTTCATAAACAGAAAATTTTTCATAAGCGGATTTAAAGGCGTCGTCAACAGAGCTCCCAACATGGACACACTTGTGTCTCTCGGCGCCGGAGCGGCTTTTGTTTACAGCCTTTACGCCCTGTTTATGATGACCGATGCCCAGACGGCCGGCAACTCCTCGGCGGCGGCAGGATATCTGCACGAATTCTATTTTGAATCCGCCGCGATGATACTGACTTTAATAACGGTTGGAAAAACACTTGAAGCATATTCAAAAGGAAGAACGACATCAGCGCTCGAAGCTCTTTTAAAACTTGCCCCTCAAACCGCGACGATAATAGAAAACGGGAAGGAAAAAGAAATCCCGGTATCCGAGGTCAAAAAGGGAGACATATTTACCGTAAAACCCGGAGGCAAAATCCCGGTTGACGGAATAATCCTCGAAGGGACCGCCGCTGTAGACGAATCGGCGTTGACAGGAGAAAGCATACCCTCCGATAAAGAAAAAGGCGACGAGGTTTCCGCTGCCACCGTCAATATGTCGGGATTCATAAAATGCGAGGCTAAAAGAGTCGGAGAAGATACTACTCTTTCAAAAATAATAAAAATGGTAAACGACGCTTCCGCGACAAAAGCCCCAATCTCCAAAATAGCGGATAAAGTATCGGGAATATTTGTTCCGACGGTCATAGTGATAGCGATAATAACGACAGTCGCGTGGCTGTTATCGGGAGAAGCGTTCTCTTTTGCTCTCGCTCGGGGAATATCTGTTCTCGTAATAAGCTGTCCTTGCGCTCTGGGACTTGCCACCCCGGTGGCGATAATGGTCGGAAGCGGAGTGGGAGCAAAACACGGGATTCTTTTCAAAACAGCGGAAGCTCTTGAAGAAACGGGGAAAATAAAAACCATAGCTCTCGATAAAACAGGAACCATAACGGAGGGTAAACCATCGGTTACAGATATCATTCCGTTCGGATATTTCACGGAAGAGAAACTTCTGTCTTTCGCCGCGGCCATAGAGGCAAAAAGCGAACATCCGATCGCGAAGGCCGTTCTCGCGCGTTTTTTATCTGAAAAAAAAGAAATTCCCGAAGTAGAAAACTTTAAAAATTTTGCCGGAAAGGGGCTTGAAGCCGAAATAGAGGGAAAAACACTGACCGGGGGAAATCTCTCTTTTTCGTCAGAGCGTTGCAAGATACCGAAAGAAGCCTCCGAAACGGCGGAAGAACTCGCGAATTCAGGAAAGACGCCTCTTTTCTTTACTTACGGCGGTGATTTCGCGGGCATCATAGCAATCTCTGACACTATAAAAAAAGACAGCCCGACAGCAATAGAGCGACTCAAAAAATTAGGGATAAAAACCATAATGCTCACGGGAGACACCGAAAAAACCGCTCTCGCTATTTCCCAAAAAGCGGGAACCGACGAGGTAATAGCGGGAGTCTTGCCGAACGAAAAGGCGAATACGATAAAAAGACTACAAAAAAACGGGAAAGTAGCGATGATAGGAGATGGGATAAACGACGCTCCCGCGTTGACTCAGGCGGATATAGGGATAGCAATCGGGGCGGGAACCGATATCGCGATAGACTCGGCGGACGTAGTATTGACAAAAAGCGCTTTATCCGACGCCGCCGCCGCGGTCCGTCTCGGAAGATCGACTCTTAGAAATATAAAAGAAAATCTCTTCTGGGCGTTTTTTTATAACGCTCTCGGAATACCTCTCGCCGCGGGAGTTTTTATTCCCATATTCGGCTGGCAACTGAATCCGATGTTCGCGGCCGCGGCAATGAGCCTTTCAAGCTTCTGCGTCGTCATGAACGCTTTAAGACTCAACCTTGTAAAAATATATAATAAAGAGGAAAAAACAAACGTAAACAAGAGAACAACAGAAGAACAAACGAAACGACAGGAAGAAAAAACAAATAAAAACGAAACAATAAAAACAAATCTCAAAAAAGAAACGGAGGAAAACAAAATGACATTAAAAATCAAAGGAATGATGTGCGAGCATTGTAAGGCTCACGTTGAGGAAGCCTTAAAAAGAGTTGACGGAATTACCTCGGTAAGGGTTGACCTTCAAAACGGAACCGCGGAGGTAGAAGGCTCAGCCGCGAAAGAAGCGATGGAAGAAGCAGTCAAAAACGCGGGATATGAAGTTACCGATATAAAAGAAAATTAAATACAACAAAAATGTAAAATTTTTCATAAAATATTTACAAAAGTATATTGACACTCCGACGGGAATAATATATAATAATAAAAGAGATTTTTATTAAGGAGGAAATATATTATGGAAAACAACAATTCTAACGGCATCTCAATAGCCGCTCTCGTCTGCGGGATAGTAGGAATCATCGGTTCTTTCTTCACAGTGATCCCGGCTATCGCCATCATAGCTCTTATCATAGCGATAGCCGGCATAATATTGGGCGCTATCGGAATGAAAAATGCAAACGAAAACAACGGTTCAGGAAAAGGTCTGGCTATCGCCGGACTCGTATGCGGAATTATAGGCACGGTTTTCTGTTTCTCAGCTGTTATTTGCTGGGCCTGCTTCGCCTGCGCGGCGGTTAATTCAATTAATTACGGTAACGAATTTGCAAACGAGTTTGCAAACGAGCTCAATGACATTATGAACGATTACGGAAGCTATATACAATAAATCTTAACGTATACAAAGCGGGTTTCGCCTGAAACCCGCTTTGTTTTTAAAGGAGAAAATATGATTCCCATCATAAACATTTTCGGCAAAGAGATATCAAGCTATATGCTCGCCGCTCTCGTCGGAATTCTGGCGGTGCTTTTAATGACTTACAAAACGTCGAGAAAACAAGGGTTAAACGAAGTCGAGATGACTTTTATTATGCTTTTCGCGGCGGCGGGAATGTTGGTAGGAAGTCATATTTTATACGCCCTAACGCAATTTAAAGCTCTTATTTTTCTGATTAAAAACCTTTTCTCTTTTAAAGACTTTGAAACGTTTGTCTCCGTACTGAACTTTGTTTTCGGAGGCTCGGTTTTTTACGGCGGACTTCTGGGAGCGATCGCGGTTTGCGTTTTTTACATAAAAAAGAAAAAACTTGACAAAAGATACCTTGATATCGCCGCTTGTTCTTTTCCTCTCTTTCACGCCTTTGGTCGAATAGGCTGTTTCTTGTCGGGATGTTGTTACGGCATTGAGTCCGATTTCGGTTTCGTTTATGAAAACGCCCTTTTGCAAGAGATAAACGGGGTGCGAAGATTTCCCGTACAGCTTGTTGAAGCGGCTTTTAACTTTATTTTATTCGCTGTTCTTTTTTATTTCGTATTAAAGAGAAAACATACCGGCAAAATATTGACGATATATCTTTTAAGTTACGCTCCGGCAAGATTTATTCTTGAATTTTTCAGAGGAGATGAAATCCGCGGGCATATAGGACCTCTTTCAACCTCCCAGATAATAAGCGTCTTAATAATCGTCACGGTAATTTTGACTCTATCAATAAAAAAAATTCGAAAAAGGAAACGAAAAGCAAATGTATAGCCTCCGACCGCGAAAAATAAGAATCTATTTTTTCAATAAAAAACAAATATAGAAAATTTTTCCCACACAGCCCTTTTTTGCCGAACGGGTCAGTTCGGCAAAAAGGCGTTCGG
>CAJFPG010000202.1 GCA_904398665.1 Candidatus Geddesella stercoravicola
TATCCGAAAAACACGCTTCGCATTATTCACCTTAAACGAATGATAAAGCGTGGACATCGTATATAGAATTATAAGAGTTCCGCCGTAAATTGCAGAAGAAACAACTCCCCAAACATTTCCTTTCCATGTAGAAAGCACTACCGTTAATACGAGAGCCGCGACAGAAAAAAGCGCTCCTATTCCGTGAGACACAGCGTTTACAAGTTCTTCCGACAAAGAATAGTGCGGTATTTTGATTTTATCTTTAAGCGAAATTCTATTTTTTATCATATTTTACTCTCCCGTATTCATAACATTTTACGCGTCGATTATCAAGTTAAAAATATCATGTAAAAACAAATTACGATAAAATAGTATCACGAAACAGAACAAAAATCCACCTACAAAAAAAATCATTTCTATACTGATTTAATATCATTGTCAACCGCAAAAAAACTTATCTCCACAAAGGGGAAATATATTCTACGAATAGTAGAACATCCTGGAAAAATCATATTTTCAGATAACATAATTTCAAATTTATCAAAATTCAATTCGAATTTATCAAAATTCAATTTGAAAAACTCTCCGGAAATTTTCGATTTTATCGTGAAACAAACCAACAAACCGTCAAGATATCAATCTCATAACGTTAATAAATAAAATAGACAAAAAATCTAGACAAAAAAATCCATTGAAGTTTAAACTCACATAAAAAGGGAAAACACTACGTTTGAATAAACAAACTCTAAAAAATCGAACGCAATTTCAAAAAAAACAAAATCAAAAGCTATCTACTTTGTGAAATTTTATAACGCCGATAGCTTTTGGTACTCTGTCATAAAATAAAAAACTTTTTTTTAATAAAAAGAACAAATAAAAAGAGTTTTATGTTTACATATAGTGAAACATAAAACTCCTCTAATCCACGTTTTAACTTTTTGAGAGCCGATATAACGTTTCGCGATA
This sequence comes from Candidatus Geddesella stercoravicola, assembly GCA_904398665.1. Taxonomy (GTDB): domain Bacteria; phylum Bacillota; class Clostridia; order Oscillospirales; family UBA644; genus Geddesella; species Geddesella stercoravicola. The sequence goes on from CAJFPG010000202.1 coordinate 949, forward strand.
TTTATTACACTTCGCGATATTATTACGTCTTCTCGGAAAGCTTAATAAATTTTTATTTAATATAATGAAAAAGGCTAAATTCTCAAAAAAACTAAAAAGATAAAAAGAAAGAGAATAGAAACATTTATAAAAAAACATATTATCCGCGAAATAATCCGCAATATAAATTTATAGAGAAAAAACGCAATTTCGAAGACATTTATCATAAAAATAAAGAAAAAAAATAATTGAATAAATAAACGTATTGCTATTTCACAAATTTTAACGTTCTCAATAAGGTACACAAATATAAATTTTTTTATTCGTTCATAGTAAGCGCCGCGGAAAGAATAATTGACGACGCTATACTATCTTTTTCTGACGAAGAATCGTTAAAAGGCAAATATATATCAACAACGGGAACATCGAAAAATTCTCTCGCCCACAGCGAAAAACCTCCGTGCCTCTCTTCTCTGTCCGTAAACGGAATATCTCCGTAACCTGAAATTATATTTCCGAAAGCTTTCGACAAGAGACCGCGACAAAACAAATTTTTCTTTTCTTCTTTGTGAAAGATTACAATAGCGTCCGGAGAAAAAGAACGAAGGAAAAAACTTATCGCCGCCGACTCTTTCTCGCTTTCTGGATATTCTCCTCCATAACCGAACAGAGAAGGCCCAGTTATGCCGTTTAATCGTTCTTCGTTTTTCGCCGCCAACCAATTTTCCGAAAAATTTATCTCTAATTCAACGCCTCTGGCGTTTGCTTTCAACAAATCAAAATTTTTATCGGGAGCGAATTTTAATATACGGGAATAAAACGGGTTATATTCCGAAAGTCCGTTCAAAATAAGGTCGCATCCGTCGGGATTCGGCATTGGAATTATACATATTCTCGTTTTCTTCAACAGAGAAGAAAGCTTAAAAGAGAGAAACAATGAGTTTTGAGAAAGCGCGGACAACGCGTTTTTCCAAAATTCTGTCAAAAACATAGCGGGGGCCGAGGAATCGGCGGACAAATCCCCGAAAACAACCACTTTCTTCTTTCCCTCGCCAAGAGAAAACGCCATAATATCTCGAAGAAGCCAACTTTTCCCGATAGAAAATACCCCTTGTTTTCCCTCCGCGGCAAGTTTTAAAGAAGAATAGTCAAAAGCTTTTTTTTCAGACATCTTTATACCCCTTTTCAAAAGAAAAACAAAACCGTAAAATCTTTGATATTTGTTTCTTTTATACGGTTGTCACATTCTGTTAATTTCTATTTACTTTTTTTATAAATTATGATAAAATAAATCGAACAATAAAAAATCGAACAATAAAAAACAAAAACAGAAGCGAGGATGATAAAATGTTGCCTGTTAAAATAGAATCAACGCTTAAATTCGACGGAAAAATTATGAAAATATATCTTGACAAAATAAAAATAGAAAATGGAAAAACAGTTATGAGAGAAGTCGTGAGACATTCGCCCGCGGTTTGCGTTTTCGCTTATGACGATGAGGGATACGGTTATCTTGTGAAACAATACAGATATCCTTTCGACGAATATCTAACCGAGGTTGTTGCGGGGCTCTGCGAAGAGGGAGAAAAACCGGAAGAATCCGCCAGAAGAGAATTAAACGAGGAAATAGACGCCCTTTGCGATAGAATGGATTATCTGGGAGAATTTTATCCCACGCCGGGATACTGCGACGAAAAAATTTACGTTTTCGCCGCGAAAATTACCGGATTTCAAAAAGGGATTCCCGACGAGGATGAATTTATTGAAAAAATCAGATTACCGTTACAAGAAATATACAATATGGCAGACAGAGGAGAAATATGTGACGGAAAAACATTGATGACCATATATAAAGTGAGATATCTTTTTAACAAGGGGAAATTATGTTAGACAAAAAAAAGCGTTACGAAAAAATTTTAAAATTTACATCAGACTACATTTCAAAAAAAGGATATTCCCCCACGCTTTCAGAAATCGCGAAAAAAGCGGGGATTTCCGTATCTTCTACTTATAGATACGTTAAAACTCTCGAATCAGCGGGTCTTATTGACAGCGGAGGAGGGAAAAAAAGAAAAATAACCCTAAAATCGGAAAACGTCAAAGGAAGGGCGATTCCCGTCCCGGTCTTTTCCGAAATAGTTTCCACAAACGGAACAAATTTCCCAAAAGAAAATATTCTTTTCTATATTTGGCTCCCCGCATCTCGTTTTGGAGAAGGAGAATATTTTGCTACTGAATTATATGAAAAACAATTTATTCCTCTCGGATGTCAAGAGGGAGATTATATTATTTTTAAAAAAACGTCAAAAGCGAGAAACGGGGACATAGCAATGATAAAACTTGAAAAAGCGGCGACAATCGCGATGATAAAATATTTGGCCGACGGGTTTCGACTCACGTTAGAAAACGGAAAAACCAAAATACAAAAAGAAGCGGAAATTCTCGGACGTGCTATCGCGATGCAAAGGTTAAATATATAAATAACAGTAACTATATCCGGTCGATTTACACAAGGCCTGAACAGTGAAATTCTCACATTCTAAATGACACGGAGCCTCAAAAGATATATCATCTATATATCTCAATATCTCAATTTCCGAATAGAATAATATATAGATATATATAAAATTAAATAAAATATATACAAAACAATAAATCTTCAAATCTTCGCGTATCCTCGTATATTTTATTTTTAACACTTATACGCTTCTGAATTATTAGTTAATTTCGTAAACACATATACATATTTGATAATTGTCTTATATATAAAATATAACCGTTCATAAATATTCACCATACAACTTTATCTCTTTCATTTTTATTTAATTACATTTTTTTTAATTATATATTGTTATTCCCTTATTTGTTTTTCCTCTTTAAAATTTTTTAATTTCTTTTTAATTTTTTTCCCAAACGCATGAAACTTCAAAACAAATAGATTCCCCCTTCCTAACGCATAGCAACAAAAAAGACAGCTGAAAGAAAAGTACGAGTTCGCAGATATACGACAAAAAAATAAAAGGAACGATAATTTACGCAAAAAAAAACAATTACAGAGTAAAATTATAGTTTATCATCGATTTAATTTTAATTTAATTTTATTTTATTAAAATACAATTCCCATACCCATATGTTTGGTTATAATCAGTTCATAAATCGTTGAAAAAATCATAAAACACGCTCGAAAAACCAAGATAACGTCGTGATAAACATTAAATAAGATAGCGATTATAAATTAGTCCTTATATAATCATATAAAATCCATATAAAATCCCAAAAGTAAAATATTGTTTTAAAATTATGTTCCGTAATATACTCTCTCTTTTCACAATTTTCCGTAAACAGGAAAAAATACGAACAAAAAACAACATTTTTCTCAAATATCTTCCATTTAATATCGCAATATGTTATAATAATTATAATTGTGTAAATATTATTTATTTTATATCAAAAGAACGATGAAAGGGCTGCGGCCTTTGTTCGTTTATTGTTCAGAAAGGAAGAATTATAAAGATGGCGAAAGAAAAAATCTGCAAAATCCCCTTTGCCGGCACAGCCGAACAAGAGGCTAAACTTCACGAACTCACGGCTAAATACAAAGGAACTGACGGAGCGTTAATGCCCGTAATGCAACAGGCTCAGGATATTTACGGGTATCTGCCGATAGAGGTTCAGAGAATGATAGCCGACGATCTCGGGATAGCGATAGAAGAAATCTACGGAGTAGCTACTTTCTATACCCAGTTCGCTCTTAATCCGAAAGGACAATATAAGATAGGAGTATGTCTCGGAACCGCCTGCTATGTAAAGGGAGCTCAGGACGTATACGACAGAGTATGTTCGGAACTCGGCCTTGAAAGCGGAGAGGTAACTCCGGACGGAAAATTCTCGCTTGAAGCCACAAGATGTATTGGATGCTGCGGACTTGCTCCCGTTATGACTATAAACGATGACGTTTACGGAAAACTGACGGCCGATCAAATACCTGAAATTCTCAAAAAATACTGAGTCTGAAAAAATTGACGGAGGAATGTCAAAATGAAAATCAGAACAATAGCGGAGCTTCTTAACGCAAAGGTACTCTGCGGCGAGGACAGACTTGACAACGACGTAACATCCGCCTGCGGTTCGGATATGATGAGCGACGTGCTCGCTTACGTAAAAGAACAAGCGGTTCTTCTCACAGGACTTGTAAATCCTCAGGTAGTCAGGACCGCTGAGATGATGGATATGAGATGTATAGTTTTTGTAAGAGGGAAAAAACCGTCAAAAGAAGTTCTCGACCTCGCCGACGAGGCGGGAATTGTAGTTCTCTCAACGGAAGAACGTATGTTTACGGCCTGCGGAGCTTTGTATAAAAACGGGCTTCCCGGCAAGGAGTGCTGAAATGGCCGACGCTATTAAATTTCATTTTGACGTCGATGGAGATAATTTTACTTCCGCGGGGGAAGCGTCCGTCAAAGTCAAAAAGTTGCTCAGGCAGTTAAATATCGACCCTAATATCATAAAAAGAGTATCAATAGCTATGTACGAGGGAGAAATCAATATGGTTATCCACGCCAACGGAGGCTCAGCGGACATATTGATATATCCTGAGAAGATAGTTATAATTTTAGAGGATACAGGGCCTGGGATAGAAAATATTGAACTTGCAATGCAAGAAGGATATTCCACCGCGAAAGACAATATCCGCTCTCTCGGCTTCGGGGCAGGAATGGGGCTGCCGAATATGAAACGCTATACGGATAAAATAACAATCGACTCGACGGTGGGTAAAGGAACAAAGATTACAATGGAAGTAAATTTATAAAAAATATTTTTCGCAATGTACTTAATTAAAAATCGCGTAAATTATAATCAGTAAAACAATAAATATTTTTTATAAATTTTCCCAAAGAGCTTCGGATATAAAATCCGATAACTCCCCCGACATTTTTCGGAGGAGATATTCTTCGCCCGAAGACGATATAAAACGAGAAAAAACACAAAACGCGAAAATAAACAATACATAAACATTAAACGTTGTTTACCTTACTACCTTACGGTTTTTTTTCGTTTTCGCTAAACTAAACGTCCTCCTTATCCTAAACAGGCGTTAAGTTTCGACGGCGTTTACACATTCACAATAAAAGATTCATTTCGTCTTTCGGGATATTCTTCGCCGACAAGTCGCGGCTATGATAAAAACCATTCGGCGGTTTCGTCGTTTTCGGAGGTGGCCTATTTATGGAAAAAGATAAGAAATTCCATTCTGTCCTTCTTTCGGAGGACAAATGTAAAGGCTGCACGCACTGTTTGAGAAGATGCCCCACCGAGGCTATAAGAATACGAGACGGGAAAGCGGTAATCAAATCTGAAAGATGCATAGACTGCGGAGAATGTATAAGATTATGTCCTTACAGCGCTAAAAAAGCTCGGTTCGACGATTTTGACGCCCTTAAAAATTATAAATGGAAAATCGCGATGCCCGCGCCGGCTCTTTTCGGGCAATTCGATAATCTCGAAGACATGGACATTGTTCTTACCGCGTTGTTGAAGCTCGGATTTGACGACGTTTACGAAGTCGCTTGCGCCGCGGAAAAAGTCTCGGAATTCACAAGACAATATATAAAACGACCCGACGTCGTAAAACCGGTGATTTCTTCCGCGTGTCCTGTCATCGTAAGACTTATAAAAAACAGGTTTCCGACTCTTTATAAAAATATACTGCCGGTGCTCCCTCCGGTTGAAATAGCCGCGAGAGACGCCCGGAAAAAAGCGATGAAAGAGCATCCGGAATTTAAAAAAGAAGATATAGGAATATTTTTTATTTCTCCGTGTCCCGCAAAAGTAAGTTACGCAAAAAGTCCTCTTGGGGTGAAAAAAAGCGATATTGACGCGGTTCTCTCAATGAGTGAGACATATTTTCGGCTAATTCCGGAAATGAATAAGACAGAAATTCCCGAAACGCTCTCTAACACAGGACTTATAGGAATAAGCTGGGCAGGCACCGGCGGAGAATCTTCGGCGCTGTTTAACGACCGATATCTCGCCGCCGACGGAATAGAAAATGTCATAAAAGTGCTTGACGAAATAGAAA
>CAJFPG010000203.1 GCA_904398665.1 Candidatus Geddesella stercoravicola
AGGTACTCTTGTTGTTGGAATAACGGAGTTCGCCCCGATGGATTATCAAGATGAAAACGGAAACTGGATAGGGTTTGACGCGGAAATGGCTACATTATTTGCGGAAAAACTAGGAGTTGACGTTAAGTTTGTCTTAATTGACTGGAAAAGAAAAATCCCAGAGCTTGACGGAAAAACTATTGATTGTGTTTGGAACGGAATGACGCTTACAGACGAAGTAACGTCGGCTTTGGAATGTAGCAAAGCATACTGCGAAAACGCGCAAATTGTTATAGTTCCGGCCGCTGAGCAGGATTCATACCAGACGGCCGAAAGTTGTAAAGAGCTCACTTTCGCGGTCGAGGCAGGGTCAGCCGGAAAAAATATGGCGGAAGAATATGGTTTTAATTATACCGAAGTGGAAAAACAAGCCACAGCGTTGCTTGAAGTCAAATCAGGAACGAGTGACGCCGCTATAATAGATTCATTGATGGCCGCCGCTATGGTAGGAGAAGGCACAGGATACGAAGACCTTACATATACAGTACGATTAAATAGCGAAGAATATGGAGTAGGTTTCCGTAAAGGGTCTGATTTAGCGGAATCGTTAAATGAATTTTTCGTTGAATGTTATAACGACGGTACGACCATGGAAATCGCGGAAAAATATGGCGTTCAGGCTGCTATTATAGAACCCAAATAAACTAAAATAAATTAAAAACAGAGAGATAAATGAAATTGCGAAAAATGAAATTACGCAATATCTTTTTGATTCTCTCTGTTTTTATATAGACTTTAATTATATAGTTTGTCCAATTTACTATTATTTTTTCCTCCACTACTTATATACTGCGTATAGGAGCCATAAATTAGGAAGCGGCGGAATATTTTCTTTTAATATCGTAACCTGATTATTTTGAGGCGCTGTTTTGTCGATAATCCTCGTAATATTCACGTTATTTAAATATGCTTTTTATTTATTTTTAAATGTAATTGTATTAATTGTATATTAATTATATTATATTTATCCTATCCCATCCTAGCCTACTCTACCCCTCCCTACAATACCCTGCCCCATCAAATCAATTGTATAGTTCTTGTACTATAAAAATATAAGTTTTTTAACATAAAAATTTAAGATAAAAAAAGGATGATTTGTTTGTCAACTTTTATCGAGCAATTTCCGGTTGTATTTAATTCCTTGAATATCGGTTTTTTGCAAACATTAAAACTTTTTGCCGTAACACTGCTCGGAGCTTTGCCGTTAGGACTTATAATCGCTTTTGGGTCTATGTCGTCGTTTAAGCCTTTAAGCGTATTAGTGAGAGGTTTTGTGTGGATTATAAGAGGTACGCCTCTTATGATTCAGCTTATGATAATTTATTATTTCCCGGGGATAATGTTTAACAATCCGATATGGAACGGAATGGAAGACGGGAGATTTGTCGCGGCCAGCGTGGCTTTTATAATAAATTACGCTTGTTATTTCTCCGAAATCTATCGCGGCGGGATACAGGGAGTTCCTATAGGTCAAGTGGAAGCTGGACAAGTATTGGGGCTCTCTAAAAATCAAATATTTTTTAAAATAACTCTCTTGCAGATGATAAAACGAATAGTTCCTCCTTTGTCTAACGAGGTAATAACTCTTGTAAAAGACACTTCCCTTGCTCGTATAATAGCGTTTCAGGAAATTGTATGGGCCGGAGATTCTTTTATGACAGGCTCTCACGGTATTTCTGGACAATTATGGCCTCTTTTCTTCACCGCTGTTTATTATTTGGCGTTCAGCGGCGTGTTAACGCTTCTTTTCAATTACACGGAAAAAAAATTGAGCTATTTTAAAATTTAAGGAGATTTCAACATGATTGCTTTGAACGTAACGGGGTTAAAAAAAAGTTTCGGAAAAACGGAAGTTCTTAAAGGAATAGATTTTTCTGTAAACAAGGGGGAAGTTCTTGTTATTCTCGGCTCTTCGGGAGGAGGAAAAACCACTCTTCTGAGATGTCTTAATTTTCTTGAAATACCTCAGGAAGGAACAATTTCGGTAAACGGAGAAACAATTTTTGACGCCTCCGATAAAAAAGAAATTTCAGAAGATAAAATTAAGAAAAACAGATTGCATTTCGGTCTTGTTTTCCAACAATTTAATCTTTTTCCTCAATATAACGTTTTAAGAAACGTTACATTAGCTCCCAGTTTATTAAAAAAGGGGTCCGATGAAGAAATTGAAAAAAAAGCAAAAGAATTGATAAAAAAAGTGGGCCTTTCAGATAAAGAGAATAATTATCCATGCGAGCTTTCAGGAGGTCAGCAGCAAAGAGTCGCCATAGCGAGAGCTCTCGCTATGGATCCCGATATATTGTGTTTCGACGAGCCTACTTCCGCTTTGGACCCAGAACTCACGGGGGAAGTTTTGAGAGTCATAAAATCGCTTAAAAATAATAATATGACAATGATTATTGTTACTCATGAAATAGACTTCGCGAGAGAAATCGCCGATAAGGTCATATTTGTGGATAACGGAATAATTCTCGAAGAGGGTACGTCGGATATTCTCGATAATCCAGTCCATGAAAGAACCAAAAGCTTCCTTGCCAGCTTTTCTGAAA
>CAJFPG010000204.1 GCA_904398665.1 Candidatus Geddesella stercoravicola
ACTTAAAATTTTTGAGAGTTGAGCAAGTTTCTTTTGCAGCGGAGTCCTTTCGTCTTTTGCCTCCGATAAAGCTCCCGCTATTTTCCCCATTTCGGTGTTCATCCCTATATCGGTTACGACCGCCTTGCCTCTTCCGTAAGCGACGGAGCTACCCATATATACCATGTTTTTTCTGTCTCCGAGAGGGATGTCTTTTTTACTTCCGAGACCTATTGTTTCGATAAGTTTATCGACCGGAACCGATTCTCCCGTAAGCGCCGCCTCTTCTATTTTAAGGCTCGCGCTTTCTATTATTCTGCCATCGGCGGGAACCGCGTCGCCCGCTTCGAGAAGTATTACGTCGCCTATTGTTAGGTCTTCGCTCTTTATTTCCGAAACTTTGCCGTCTCTCAAAACTTTCGACGTTGCGGCGGACATTTCTTTTAGAGCTTCAATCGCTTTTTCAGCTTTGCTTTCTTGGAAAACGCCGAGAACTGCGTTTATCAATACGACGGCAAGAATGATTATTACGTCGGTCGGGAATTCATTTTCCATCGCGGAAGTTATTCCTGAGATTATAGCCGCGGCAATAAGGATGATTATCATCGGATCGGCAAATTGTTCGAGGAATCGAACGAATATTGATTTTTTCTTCCCCTGCTTCAATTCGTTTTTTCCGTTCTGAGCGATTCTTTTTTTCGCTTCCGCCGTAGAAAGCCCGTTTTCTGAACTTTCTACCTCTTTAAAAACCTCGTTTACTTTTTGCAAATAGTATTTCATATCTGTTTCTCCTTTAAAAAAAGACCTTTGACAGAAACTCTGTCAAAGGTCTTGCTTCCTTTAATAAAAATAAAAGGCCCGGTGACCAGATGACTACGCAACAAGATGTTGACCTCCGGGAAAAAGCTACTCCCCTCCGATAGGAAAAATATCTATTTTGATGATATCATATTTATTATTGTTTGTCAATGGGTTTTATTCAAAAATATTGCGTCTTTTTAATAAGATTTTATAATCGGCGAGTTTCTTTTGAATATTTCCCGGTCTATTTTTTTCGGAAGGGTTTTTGTGACGTTATTGTCCCTGTTTCTTTTTTACGTTTAATAATATTTTATTTTACTTTGATATATGATTATAAATCATGAGGTTTTTATATTTTTCCGCGTTTGAGATTTTATAATTTAATATTTAATCTTACAAAAAATTAAATATTAGTATTTTTGTTCTTATATATTTGTCATATATTATTTTTCATATTATGTTATTATATTTTTATATTATGTTATTGTTTTTCGTATATGCGTAGTGACTCGGAAATTTACCGCGATGGTATTTGATTTTTGTATTGTCAGGAGGGTTAGATGTATAATATAGATATATATATTAGATATATTTTTGGGGAAAATTTTTCCCGAAAAGAAGCGGCTAAGATAGAAAAATAAGAGGAGAATTTCATCAAGACGGAAAAAGCGAAACATAATCGAAATTATGGCGTTGGAAAAAATATAAAAAAGGAAATAACTAGGCATGTCAAAGCCCATAAAGAGGAGAGGATATGACGAACAGAAAAATTATTAATAGAATTATATCGCAAAAATAACGCTGGAAATATAATTTCAAAGAGGAAAGATAAAAAATTGAACAATATAAAGATAAAAATAAAAACAGCCGTATTGAAAACGCGGGAAAAGAAAAAAGCAGAAAAAAATAAAGAACGCGATATCCTATTTCATTAAACTTTAATTAAACGAAAAGTATAATGAATAAAAATATGATAAATAAAAATATATGATAAATAAAAATATATGATAAATAAAAATATATGATAGATAAAAATATATGATAGATAAAAATATATGATAGATAAAAACACGCAATATTTTATAAAATATTGCGTGTTTTTATCTTTTGTAAATATTTATTTTAGGATATTTTTTTTGTCTGATACTATTAATTTTATCGTTGTTTTTTTGTCGGCTTTATTATCGTAGGATCCCAACGGTTTTAGTTCATTTTTTAATGATTTTGTAAGTAACGTATTCTTATATTGTGATATGAGAAGCGAGACATACGATTTATTTATTTTTTCAATAATTTTTTTTGTTATTTAATCGGTGTTTTAGATATTTAGCTTGTAAAAAAATTTGTTTTTATCTAATTGATATTAGTCATTTTTTGTCTCTTGGCTTTTATTCCGTTTATTTTTTGCGATATAAATAACCGAGTATACGATACATCCGGTCGTAAAACCGCAGAGATCTATCCATATATCAGATACGAGTCCTGCTCGACCGGGGATAAAGAGCTGAATCGTTTCGTCGACGAAGGCTGTCGCGAAACCGCAAAATACGAGATTTATATATTTTTTGTTGTTTCTATCTTTCAACGGCTGGAAAAATAACGAAAGCTCGACGCCGAGAATCGCGAATTCGGTTATATGAGCGAGTTTTCTGACGATGCCTCCCGCTCCCTCGGCCTCACCAGAAGGGGCAAACGGAAAAACGCTCAATATAATGTCTTTAAAAAAATCGCTTATATAAGACGAAATCTCCGCGTTAAGAAGGGAGTTCCCCCAGATAAAAATAAGAGTAAGTATTATAACAGTATAAAGGATTTTTCCGTGTTTTCTCTTTGTTTGGTTTATATTCATGTTTTTCCTCTTTGATTTTTTAGAATTTTGTATAATTATATCACAAAGAGAAAAGAGTTTCAATATTATATTTCTAATTCGTAAATATCCAATATTGTTTTTTATTATATTTTTATCTTCGCTATTATATTTTAGCGAAGTTATTATAATTTTTCAATTTTGTAAGGGTTATAAGCAATAAATACGATAGATAATATTTTAATTGATAATAGTTTTTTTGAGCGTTAAATATTTGAGTAAGATTTTAATGTTAAGTCTGTTAATATTTTTATCTGTTTCAACAAAATAAGTTTAAATGCGGAATATAAATTTCGGAAAGGGTTAAATTTTTATTTCTCCGTGTTTTTTCTCATATTCTTCAATCGCGTCTCTTATCAGTATTAAAATTTCGCTGTTGGCGCTTCTGCCCTCGTAATCGGCGACAACGTGTAATTTGTTTAACATTCTATCGTCAATTCTTATAGATAAACTTTTTATTCCCATATAAAGTACCTTCTTTTTAACATTGATTTAAATCTATTTTATATCTATTTGAGCCGAGATATCGAAAATAACTATAAAATATATCTAATTTAAGTTTAGAAATATTTATCGGAAATATTCGATAATAGAGGATATTTATATCAATTTAGATAAATTATATGTTCTAATATCTGTTTATAGATTTTTTGTATAGCGAGGTTTTATATGAGAAAGTTTATTTTTGTTTTTTTAAAGAATTTTTTTTTGAAAGCTGGAAACTTTATTATACTATTTTTTATTATCTATTTGATTTACATAAAAATAAAAAAGTCCTGGGGTCAGGACGGTATATCATAAGAAAATAAAAAGTATTTATATTAGAACCGGCGTAACATATCACACCGGTTCCGATTTGTTTAGGAACTGACATGCAATCAATCTTTAAAGGCTCTCGGATTAGCTCTAAACATACAAAGTATAAATCTATCCGTATATGTTTTCTACCGTTCTTCTTCGCGGCTTTTTCTTTGCTCTCTTTTAAAAATGGCGAAGGTAAGCTTCTTAAATGTCAAATACTTGTTTATCAGCTTTAAGAACTTGTTTGTCTCAAAACCTTTTTTGTTCTGTGTCTTAATTTTTTGTTTTTAGTTTCTGTTTTAGCACAGTTGCAAGCCTTTCGATTTTCTTTCGCTTCTTCTTGTGTCGAGGGATAATTCAATACTGATTGTCAGATAAGCTACCCGTATATATGGGAACAATGAGACGGGTAATTTTTTTTCTCTCTAAATTTTCCAAATATTTTTCTTTTCTAAAAAAATTTTCCTCTTGTCTGGCTTCATCTCATGGAAGGTTTTCTGTGTAGGAATCAGTAGATAGCGTTCCTCTTCCTTTAACGCCCTCGCAATCGTTTGATTCGCCGGTTTTCAATTTGTCTAATGTTTTGTTCCTTGCGGTTTTTCCTTTGTCTTCTGGTACTAATGCTTGGCTGGATCATAAAATAGCTATGCTTCTTATGATTAAGGTTTTTGCCTTATTGATGTTTTTGAGGCTATTTTTTTATACAAATAGGGAGAACCGTCATTCCATTTGGAATTGACGGTTCTTCTTAGTATTTAAATTATACTTTAATTACGCGTTTGACGGAGTCTGCGTACAAGCGCTTTGCCATCAAAGAGATAAAGACAGAAAACATTAAACTCTCTTTCTCTTGCTGTAAACAAAAATTCCTATCGCTATACAACCGGAACCGACAAGTATCAGAATCCACGGCATTATATCGGCGCTGTCCCCGGTATGCGGATTATCGTCGTCTTTATCCGTACTGTCATTTTGTCCTGCGGGGTTTGTCGGTTCTTCCGGTTCAGACGGGTCCGTCGGGTCGGTCGGCTCTACCGGCTCGGTCGGGTCGGTTGGATCTGTCGGGTCAGTCGGATCAGTCGGGTCGGTCGGATCAGTCGGGTCGGTCGGATCAGTCGGGTCGGTCGGATCCGTTGGATCCGTCGGCTCTGCGGCGACACTTGCGCCGCAGAAATATTGTTTGCCCTCGGTGAGTTCTCTCGCGATAGTCGTTTCCTCTGTAAACGGTGAGTTTTCGATTTCAAGCGCGTCGGCGTCCATCTTATCCCAATCCGGCTCCCATGTGAGGAAGGTCAGTTCATTCAGAACTTTCAAGGTGATCTCGGTGTTTTCGGGACGGACGATAAGCTCTCCCTCATAGTAGACGCTGTCGGTGTGACCTGTCGCCGCGAAGGTCCCTCCCGAAATGATGATGTTTCCTCCTGTGCTGTCATCGCCTTTCAGGGCGCTGAAACCGTTGCTGTGTCCCTCGACCGGATACGCGCCGTTAGCGCGGACATCGCCGTCTTTGATTACTATGTCTCCCGCTTCGGTTCCGATAGCGGCGGCGCCGACGCTGGCGTATCCGCTGTCGGAGCGTACAACGGTATCTTGGCCTGAAATCGTGATGTCGCCGGTTTCACTGAAAATGCCTCCGGAGTACCGCGGCTCAACTCCGTCTATGGATACCGAAGCTCCCATGGCGGTTATGTCGCCGCCGTTTATATTGATATTTCCGTAGGCGCGGATTCCGTCGGCGATTCCGTGCTCTGTCAGAGCTACTTCCGCGATAATCTCTCCTCCGTTAATAGTGACACTGCCGTTTTCAGCGCTTATTCCCGCGCTGCCCGCCGCGTCGGAGTCCGTACGGTTGACCGCTCTTCCCCCGAACGCCCACACATTGCCGCTTTCAATGGTAATATCTCCGGTTTCGCTGAAAACGCCCCCGCTATAGTTGGACTGACATCCTAACGCGTATACCGACGCGTCGTCGATGATAATATCTCCGTAGGCGCGGATTCCGTCTCCGATACTGCCGCCGTCGGCGGTTGTATATGCCGGGCTATAGCCCAATTCATAATAGGGGTTAATCACGGCCGCGAGAGCCGTCACGTCGGCTTTGTCTTTGATAGTGATTTTGCCCGCCTCGGCTCCTATGCCCGCGACGCCCGTTTGAGCGTAGCCGCTGTATGCTTTTACCACCGTGTCGGCTCCTGTAATGGTAATATCTCCCTCTTCACTAAAGATTCCTCCTCCGTGTTCGGGCTCCATGACGTCATTTTCGGACGTGCCGGCGGCGGTGACTTCGGCGTCGGTGATCTGAATATCTCCCACGGCTCTGATGCCGTCGGCGATTTTATTGCTTGATCCGGCGGTGGCTTCCACTGCCACTTGTTCCAATATGATGTTTCCCGCCGCCATGATTCCCGCGGAAGAGAAAGACTTAGATCCGTCTTCATTATCGCTTGGTAACGCCGATGTCACGGCGTTCAATCTTCCCGTGCCTTCTCCCGGGCCGTCTTTGACGGCGAGATTTCCTTTCTCACAGTAGACGGCGGCTGTTAAATCCGAGTCGGAGAACGCGCCGCTGACGCTCACGGTATTTTCCCCTTCAAGCAAGACGGTCAAATCTTCTTTTGAATAGATGCCGTAAGGCGTGTCTTCCGCTTCAATATTCGCGTTGCTCAAAGTCAGGGTTTTCGTATCCGAGTCATAGGATACCGTTCCGTCTTCCAACACGTCGTCGGCGTTATCACCGGTTACCCGCGTCCCCGCTATATAGAGGTCATATGTCTCGGCGGCCGTATATGTGGCCGTAAAGACGCATTTTTCTACATATTCGTCGATTTCATATGACCAGATTTCAAGCTGTAATTGTCCGTCTGTGTTTTCGTAAAGCTCAATTTCGTACTCGGAATCTGAAT
>CAJFPG010000205.1 GCA_904398665.1 Candidatus Geddesella stercoravicola
TAATATTATTTATATAATTTTTATTATAGATTTATATAAATTATCATATCATTTCATATAAAAAAAGTCAATAAAAGACACATAAAATTCCGACTTTCAAAGTTAAACCTCTCAATCGCCTATCGTATATTCAATAGAATGATTTTTTCCGTCAAGGGACACGTGCTCTTTTTCTTCCCCGTCAACTATCAATCGAGATTTTTCTCCTTTTTTTCTTTTTATGATTATATTTAAATCCGCTCCGTCATAAAAAACATTTGCCGAATATCCGTCCCAATACGACGGAATTCGAGGTTCTAATACCAATTTTTTATTTGATATCTTAATCCCGAGAAGATATTCGGTTATAACCCTAAAATACCATGCGGCCGAACCGGTATAGAAACTCCATCCTCCCATTCCGTTAGCGTAAACATCTCCCGCTATGACATAAGGTTCGATTTTATAAAGCTTAACATCTTCCGAAGAAAGAGAATGAGATATAGGATTTATATATTCCGAAATTTTATAAGCAGAATCATTTTTACCGAAAATCAAAAGAGACAGCATATACCATATGGCCGCGTGAGTATATTGTCCCCCGTTTTCTCTTACCCCGGGACTGTAACCTTTTATATATCCCGGATTTCGAGAAGAATTGTCAAAAGGCGGGGAAAATAATTTAACTATTTTTTTATTGTCATCAACTAAATATTTTTCCGCGCTTTTCAAGGCTTTTTCAATTTTTTCGGACGGAGCCTCTCCTGTAAAAACGGAAAAAGCCTGTGGAATCACATCTATTTTACATTCGTCGCAAGAAACTGACCCAAGAGAAGCGCCATCGTCGTAAAATCCTCTGATATACCATTCACCGTCCCAACAATAATTTTCCAAAGAATCCGAATATTTTTTGATGTTAAGATTGATAAAATCAACAAAATCCGAATCCTCAAAAGCTATAGCGACGGGAAGAAATTTTTTCATAACCGAAATTAAGAACATAGTACACCATACGCTCTCCCCTTTTCCTCCTGCTCCGACGTTTGTCATCCCGTCATTCCAATCCCCCGAACCAAATAAAACAAGCCCGTGTTCCCCAAAAGTGGCCCCTTTCAATATGGCTTTTTTCGCGTGATAATAAATATTATCTTCCGTTGATGAAACAAACACCGAAATATATTTTTCGGTCTCGTTTCCTACTAATCGCTCTCCTTCGGAATAAGGAACCGAGGTTTTAAGAAAATCAACATCAAGAGTATTCTCGTAATAAATACTCACCGAATACGGAAGCCATAAAAGATCGTCCGACGATTTTGTGCGAGAGCCTTTGACATAAAGAGAACCGTCTTTTTCAATATCGTGCCACCAATGCAACACGTCGCCTTCGGGAAATTGTCTTGACGCCGCGGCGAAAATCCTTTCTTTCAAAAAGTCCGGCTCAAATTGTGAAAGACATAAAGAGTCTTGAAGCTGATCCCTAAATCCGACAGCGCCTCCGCATTGATAAAAACCGCACCTTGCGAATAATCGAGAAACAACCGCTTGATACTCGACAAAATTAAAAAACATATTTAACTTTTCATCCGGAGTATTTAAATTTAAATGATTTATATCGGTCCAATATTTTTTTATTTTAGAAATTTCCTCGTCGACGGACAACGAAGATATCTTTTCCGCGAAAAGTCTCGCTTCCGACAAACTATCGGCATAACCGAGAGAAAAAATCGCCTCACCGTCGACAGCGGAAAAAATAGATGTTTTAACATAATTTTTACCAGAATATCCGTAATTTACGCAAAGATAAGCAAAACCCGAATAGTCGGGATTAAAATTATTTGAAAAAATAATATAATTCTTTTCACATTCGCTTCTGACGTCGGAAAATTTTTCATTCTCCGATAAAATCGGCTCAACAGAATATTCGAACGAAACGTTTTTTTTCTCCGGATTATCGAATATTACTCGTACAATTTTTTCGCTGCAGTTCAATGGAATGAATACATCAACTCTGATTCCTACGGAAGAAGCTTCTCCAAAGTAACTTGCCCAACCGTGCCCGAACACTACCGTGGCTTTTTCAGTCACATTAAATATTTTTCCATCTATCGTAGCCGAAAGCCGTTCTCCGATACAGCCGCCTACGGAATCATTCGACCATGTTGTTATTTTGTTCAAACCTGAGTTTTTAGCATATGTGAAACCGAGAGAATTTTCCTGGATTACTGTCCCGAAACTTTTGTTAGCTAAAATATGACTCCATAAAGCTCGCGACGGAACTGAGTCTTTATCGTCTATTCCGTAGCATATTTCTCCATTGTGCTCAATATATCCACCAACGCCGCATTTATATTTGTATTTTAAAGAAACGGGAGTAACATCTTCAACTTTTCTATTTTTGTATTTTTTATATTTTATGTCGTATTTATAATTCCTTTCGAGATTTATATAAAAAGACGCGGAGGACGCCAACAGGGCGAATTCGTCAAAGTTTTCAGTATTGCAAACAACTATTCCGTCGTTTAAATATTTTTCTCCGTCAACAAGTATAAGTTTATCGATAATATAATTATAAAGAGGTCTATCGTACCTTCCATTCTCATAAAAACATATTACGGCGTTAAAATCCCGAGTAAACGTTCTTATGGCCACAAGAACATTTATAAAAGGTCGTAGTTTTTCTTTACTTCGTTCGCTGACTCGTATGACTATAATCGGTTTTTGCAAAGAGATACCGTATTTCCATAATGAATTTTCCCTCAAAGAGGAGGAATATGAAAGGTTTCGGTTGCTGAGCAAACTTTTGACAAAAACCGAGGAATACATAATATCCATCAATTTGGATTCCATTCTCTTAATTGAGAGTCTGTCCATAACCGCGGTAGTTCTCGCTTTTAACGCGGCGGCGTGTTTTTCAAAGTTTTTTTCGGAAGCTTTTTGGAGCTCGCTCGCGGCTGATTCCATAGTGTTTCCGTAAGCCGTGAGAAGAGTGAAGGAGGCTGATTCTTTTGCTTTTAATCTTATGGGAAACCTAATCGCGACGCAAAACGACCCCGGAATTCCGTCAGGAGTAAAGTTTCTTGAAAAGCTTTCCTCAATACCTAAAATCCCTTTTCCTCTCGGAAGAACGTTATAGCGAGAAAAATCAACTTCGAATTGTGTTTTTTCATAATTGGCGCCATTTTTCTCTCTCAAAGAAATCGCAATCCAATCTTCGTCCTTCCCTGTTTCTCGATTTCTTCTGCAAACAAAAATATTCCCCGTTTTATTGTCAATATAGCCTCTTAAAAACAACCCGGAAAAAGCCGGATGATTATTATAGGAATGATAATCGCAAAGAATGGGCTCTAAATAAAACAAACCTTTCCCATCTTTATTTTTTACCGAATTGTTCTTAATTTCATACTCTCTTATCTCGCAGTAATTCTCACATGAAACAGTTACAGAATATTTACTTTCTAGATCTTTTAACGCCGCGAAATATGTCATTTTCCCGTATTCATAAGTCGTTTTATATTCCGTTTTATCATCGTATACGGGAGAAAAAGAAGCGCTGAGAAAATCGGATTTACAATTAAAAAAGGCAAATGTCCCCATCGGAGTTGAAGTGTTGACGCTTCTTTTAGTAAGAGCCTTATCTCCTACCGACAAATATCCGTTTCCGCTGTCCGAAAGGCAAGAAGATAAATTCCCGTTTGAAATAATTTTAGCGACAGGATATTTCGGATTTAAAGTTACATATTCCTCCTCTTTGCTGTAAGCCTTGTTTTTTTGAGGGTTAAATTCCGGATAAATCGTACAGCTGCGGTCGTAAGAAACGTTTTTTTCCTCTAATAAAGTTGAGAAAGCCAAACGTTTTTCATCCATAAAATTCTTTACGATAACTCCCTCTTTTAAATAGTTAACCCCGGAAATAAAACTCATTCCTATATGGTGAGCCATATAATTTTTTATTACCGCGTAAGAATCCCCCGTTCTTGTCGGGGTCATATCCACGGCGTCATAATACCCATACTGTCCGAAAGCCTTAATGTCGCGAAATCTATTGAGATTTTTACTCGATTTATCCGGGAAGAAAGGCAAAGTCAGCCAAGAGGAGTAAGGGGACACGACATTGTTTCTTGAAATTCCGCGCTGTATGGCGAGATTCTGAACCCCGAAAGCTTTATATTGGTAATTTAAAGCCTTGTCAAAAGAATAATAACTACTCTCGGAATTTCCCCAAATCGATTTTTTATTTCGGTTTTCCTGCTCATAAAAGGTCCCGTACAGCATTTCTTCATTAAAAGATTTTTTGACAACAGGCATAAAAAGACATGGCATAAAATACTCGAACATAGTCCCCGACCATGATTTTATACAAGAATAACCGTGATTGATATACCTGTATCTGTTTAGTTTTTCCCACGCTTTCAATGGGATTTGCCTTTCGGTCAGGGCATAATAATATGTCAAAAGAGACTCGCTCGCGTAAATATCATAAAAAGAGTTTACTAATTTATTTTTTTCACAATCGAATCCTATTGAAAAAAGCGATTTTTTAGAAGAATACAACAAAGAGAAATCCGTACCGGAAATTATATCGTCTAGGTCTTGTATAATAGAACGGACTCCGTCGATTTTTTTTAAACCGTTTCGCAAAGTGATAAGAGAACATATAAAATTGCCGTTATCTACCGTCGATACGAACTCTGGACGCAATACCTGCAAATCGGAAGTAGAATACCAATTATACAAATGTCCGTTCCATTTTTTCATCTTTTTTAAAGTATTCGTTGTTTTTTCAAGCTTATCTTTAAAGACGTCGTAGTCGACAATATTCATATAATATGCTCCGAGCAAAGAGACGAGATATAATCCGATATTTGTCGGAGAAGTTCTTTTTGCGAGCATCGCTGTCGGTTCCTCCTGGAAATTATCGGGAGGAAGATAATAATTATCAGCCGTCACAAAAGTATCGAAATAACTCCACATTTTTTTCATTTCCGATATTCTTTCTTTTTCGAAAATAATATTCATTTGCTTTTTCGGAGTTTTCGCTAATATATACGAGATGAAAAAAGAAGAAAGCCATAGAAGTCCTACGACAGACAAAAATGGTGAAAAAAGCAGAAAAACCCCCGTGTATTGCGGCCACATCTTCTTTAAATATGACAAAAATTTTCTGTTCTTACCTCCGAGATTTGACGCCGTGGTCCATTTAAGCAAATTTTTTTTGGTTTTTATTCTGTAAATAGCCGTAATGACAGCGATAAATTTATTAAACGCGAGAAAAGGCAGACATATAAAAGAATAAAATTTATCGAGAAGCATAACCGTCCCTGAAGAAAATTTTGAAGAGCGGTAACGCAATTTTACGAGATCGACGGGTCGAAATAATTTAAGCAGCGCCAACATGATATCTTCAAAAAAGAAAAATATTAAAGCAGAGACAAGAAGAATCGGACCGAAAAAAGCGGATAAAACAATTAATATAAAAACTGATGGATAAAACAAACTTTCAACAATATTGTTGAATATTTTATATTTTCCCAAAGCTCCGGTCGGATTCAATACCGACTTGTGTTTTTCGTTTATTATATTGTGTTTTAGGAAAAACCAATTTTGAATATCTCCCCTTGTCCACCTATTCTCTCTTTCAGAAAAAGAAATTATGTCAAGAGGGATATCGTCATAAAAAGACACGTCGGAAACGTATATGCACCTAAGGATATTTCCTTCCGGGATATCATGGCTCAAAACTCGATTTTCAGGGAAAAGTCCGCATATAACTTTATAGAAAATATCAATATCTATAACTCCTTTGCCGGCAAAAGACCCCTCGCCGAATAAATCCTGATAAACCGAAAAATACGAATTTGAATATAATTCCTTTCCGGAATCAATTCCTTTCATCGAGACGAAATGCGTTTTCTGAGAAGATGAAAGACGTATGTCTAAACGTGGAATCGCGGCGCCGTAACCGGATTGAAGCGCGTTTCCGTCAGAATTTAGACGCGGTTTATGGACTGGGTGCATAAGGACCCCGACAAGTCTTCTTACAGAATCTATTTCGGGAAGAGTGTCGTCGTCAAGAACCGTAATATATTTCGCGTTTTCCAATAACCCTTCCGAAACAATAAAAGAGGAAAAATCTTTTTCTTTAATCGCGGACACAAAATTATTTAACGCCCCTCTTTTTCTTTCCCATCCGCAATATTTTTTGCTCTCGTTATTATATGTTTTTTTCCTGATCGCGACGAAAAATTCTCCGTCATATTTTTTATTTAAATAATCTATTTTTCTTTTTATATAATCACAAAACTCAATGTCCGAATCATTATGTTCCTTATCGCTCGCCGGCAAATCGGCGAGAATACCGTAAAGGAAATTTGAATCATAATTCGACAATCGACATCTTTCCGTTTTTTCAACAAGTTTATCTATTGTCGAAAAATCAGATATTAAAGTAACTGTGGTTATTAAATTTTTTTCTGCTTTTAGATTGGGGGTTACAGAAGGAACATATTCGCCTTTTTTTATTAAAGAATAGAATTTTTCCGAAATTATTTTCGATAAATAATAAAGTGGGACGATTGAAAAAATAATTATAAAAATATTTTTTACCGTAATAGAATATAAGATTGTTAATATACAAAAAAGAGCGGCAAAAAACACAAAATAGTAATTCTTTTTTTTGTTAAATAGAAGAAATGAGATATCTTTTCCCGCGGATTTATTTATTAAATGCTGAATATAATCGCGTTCGGTAATTTTTTCTTTTTTAGAGTTTTTGTTTATTAATTTACGATACAAGAGTTTTGATTCCTCGTCTAAATTATTATAACAGGAATTTTTCTCCAGCATATCCGTGCACGGATATATTTTTTCCGAAAAAGAAAAATAAGAATAATCCGAAAGAGCTCTTATAGAAGAAACCACTGAAAAAAAATCTATATCTTCTTTTTTCTTTACCGCACAGGCCGCTATCTCGATATAACAATATTTCAAAACATCCGGCAAAATCTCTATTTCATCATATTGAAGCTCTTTGTCGTATGATGTTTTAAGCAAATAATTCTCAAAAGACTTCGACGTAAAGACGTCGGAGTTCATACTTATATAATCAAGAGCTATATCGTATACCCTTGGTCTTTTTCCCGTTCCTTCTGGAAGACTTTTATTTTTTGTAAAAGTTGTTTCAAGACTTTTAAAAGCTTTAAAAAATAAATGATAATTATCTGAAAGCCATATAGCGTCATAGTTATAATTTCTTTGTATTTTTCTGTAATATTTCTTTATAATATCAATATTTTTAGATATATCGTTCACAAACTTATTTATCTTACGTCTTTTCAGATTTTCAATCATATAAATTTCACCATAAAAAAAGATTATGCATAGTAAACGCATAATCTTATTGTTGCCAACCAAGAACCTCTTATTCAATATCCCCGTAATCCATCGATATTCCGGGAAAGAGTTCAAAATTCGAAAGACTTGCAGAATCAATCGAATCGTTTCCGAATTTTTCTCTTATATCGTCTATTGTTCTATCAAGATTTTTATATAGCAAAACTGACTCATGTTCTACTCTCTTATCAACAGGAAATAATTCCAATTGATTTCCGATACCGTTTTCAGACAATCCTGAAACCGTAACGGCAAGCATTCTTATATTAGTAGGATATTTCCATGAGTCTTCGAAAATTTCCGTCGCTTGTTTATATATATCTCTCGTAACATCGGTTGGCTTCCTCATTTTCTTTTGTCTGTCAAACGATATTAGCCCGGGCGTTTTAATCGTTATTTTAACACAATTGCAAAGCAGTCCGGCTTTACGAAGTCGTAAGGCGGTTCTTTCCGATAAAACGAGAAACGCTTTATTTACGTCTTGTTTATTCTTTATATTGTGATAGAACGTTTGACCATTACCTATTGATTTTACGATTTGTTTCTCGTAATAGTTTCTCACATGATCGTCTGAATTGCCAGAAACAATATCATAAATAGTATTCCCGTATTTCCCGAACTTTCTTATTAAATCCCATCTTGATATATTCGCCAAATCGCCGACTGTTCTAACATCCATATTTCTAAGCTTGGACTTCGTTTTAGAACCGACGAAGAGCAGAGAGTCAACCGGTAAAGGATAAATAATATTTTTATAATTATTTTTGTTTATTACCGTCACCGAATCAGGTTTTTTATAATCGCTACCGATTTTTGCGAAAACTTTATTAAAAGAAACTCCCGCCGATAACGTCAAACCGAGTTCTTTCTTTGTCTTTTCTTTTATTTCAAACGCGATTGTTTCGGGAGAACCAAACGCGAGAGAGGACCCCGATACATCGAGCCAGGCCTCGTCTATTCCAAACGGTTCCACAAGATCAGTATATCTCAGAAAAATATTTCTGACATAATAAGAATATTTTATATATTTATTTCGGTTCGGAGGTATAAGAATCAAATCCGGGCACTTATTTTTCGCGTCAAAAACCGTTTCGGCCGTTTTCACTCCAAACTTTTTAGCATGTTCATTTTTAGACAATATAATTCCGTGTTCGCTTGACGGATTTCCGCAAACCGCTATGGGAAAAGTTCTTAATTCCGGTCGGGAAATAAGTTCAGCGGAGGCGAAAAAGTTATCCAGATCACAATGAAGAATACCTTCTTTCATAAACACGACCCTCTTTTAAAATTTCTAATCTATGAACTTATAACTTATTTTTAAAATATTGATATAATAATTTAAAAGGGAAACAATAACTGAAATTTCGAAAAGTTTCAATTATTGTTTCAATTATTTTTTATATAACACTTGAAATACAAAAAAAAATATTTTATAATAAACAAATAAGAGAAAGGAGAGATTATATGAATAAAAAAATCAGAGTAAAACAACATATATATTTTGGAATTTCCGCGACTGCTATTATTTTTCTGTTTTTCTCCGATATAAACGCTCTTTTTAGTTTAGCCTATAATCCCATGACGCCATCATATCTCGGAGGAAAAACAACTTTTTGCGTCATATATTTACTTGTCTGTATTACTCTGTACGTTTCTTCTCTTATAAGGAAAAAAATTCCGATATATCTCGCCTTATCAATCACTATTATTTTTGAAATTATAAATTATCTGTCTCCCGTTTTCACAAATTCTCACGCAGCATCTTATTTAAAATCTTTGTTCTCGGCAAGCGGTAATCTTATTATAACAATAAAAGCATTAATAATACTTCTGACGATATTTTTATCGATTATAATCTTCGAATTGAAAATAAAATGGCTGAAAGTTATTTTAAAAATATTCGCTATATTGCTGCCTCTTCTGCTTTTGACATTAGAATTTATCATAATATCTAATATCAATACATCCGATATAGTGAATTTTTCTGCCAAAATGGAGGCTTCTATCATTTTTGATTTTCTCCGCTTGATTCCCATATCCGCTTTTGCTTTTCTTCCTAACGATACGCTCGTAAAACAACCTGAAAATTAAATTATATATATTCTCATTTAAAAAAAATTCGCGTTATATAAATTTTATTGTCATAATCTATAAAACTTCTATATAAATATTCTAGCGGTTTAATATTGTTTATATTATAAATATACTATAAGCGAAATTAATCTGAAAAGATGATTATAGAATGCTTAATTGTAGATAAAAGACAAAATCGCATTTTGTTTCAATAACAGATATTTTTATTACTTAAATATAAAAAAGAAAATAAAATTTCGTCAATAATATAATATCTGAAATTTGTTCAAAAACAGGGCATTACAATAGTAGCGATTATATGATTATAAAAAACGATAAAAAGACAAAAAACCTTGCAAATAAAATGAAAATATAATATTAGCAAATAAAATAAAAATATAATATTATTTCGATAAACTTATTGATTTAATTAAAGTTAGCGTTCGTTAAAGTACAAAAAAAATAACCGGATATTTTTCAGTACTAACATACAAAGATATATGCAAAACAATATATTTCTCTTGGAAGCGAACATTCTTTATAAAAATTTTTATATTGCATAAAATTATTATAATCGAAATAAAATATCAAAATATATAAAAGACTTATAAAGGTTCAATCACAAGAAAAAAACAATATATGTTATAATTTTTAACATTAAAAGAATTCGCAAATTTTAATAAATCGATTAACCAAAACCTAAAAATAACGTATATACAATTATTTAAGACTATAAGTAAATCAGACCGCCGATATAAAAGTATATCGACGGTCTATTATATCTTTTATTAACTAAAACAAAGACTAAACGTTCAAGACAAAAACACAATAATATTATGAATTTTACGATTATTTTGAGATTATATTTATAAATCTCACAAAAAATAAAAAAAATAAATTTGTTATTTTTCCAATGAATTTGCCTTTAAATCTTATAAATAAACGACAGTCTAATTAATAAAAATTCAGTTTAATAATAAATTCATTATATATCAAGATATTTAATTTATAATTATAAATACATCGATAAATATAAACACAAAGAAAAAAGACAAAAATAAAAAAATTTTAATTTTTAAATTTTAAGAATTCAATACTTAAATTTTGAAATATAAAAATCATTTACAAGTTTAATCGGTATTATTTATAATTTTGCCTATTTTCTAACTAAAAATAATTCATTACAAAGCAATATTATAAACAATTAAGACCTCAGAATATCTTAAATCCTTTATAATAAATAATTCTATATTTATTCAAAATACTATTTATAAAAATATAAATGTTATTAAATTTATTAAAACTGTTAAAATTAAACATGATAATTAATTTATCTTTATAAATAATACGTATAAAAAAGAGCAAGCTCCAATAACGGATACTTGCTCTTTTTATATTTTATATTTTATATTTAATTATACAATCTTTCCACTTCCGTCGGAGACAAAAGTTTTGATGACGCTATATCCTCCGCGGAAGCCGCGTCGTTACTTCCGCCGTTAGCGTATTCGTCTGTAAACTTATAGGTATAATAATGAGGATTAGAACTAGGAGTATGAACGGTGCATAAACAATTAGCGTATCTTGATTTGCTTCTTGTGGACAACGCCGGATAATATCCCTCTGGTATAGTATAAGAATATACAGGTAAAATACTATCGTTATATAGAATTTGATAACTGCTTAAAGGAGGGCAAACATACTCGGCGTCTCGAACTCTCACATAAATATTTTTGAAATAACGAGTAACATCTCTAAAAGTCACCAGCGTCGCCGAAGGACAATTTTCATGAGCGATTTGCCCGGACTCCGTACATACATAAAGTTGATGGTGGACATCGCAAACTTCTGTCGGCTCGGTTCCTGACTTAAACTTACCGGTTCTTACCTGATTTCCGTAAGGATCGCTCGCGCAATACGGGCCGGCTAATTTTCCGCTGCAAGCGCAATAAGAAGCAGTGACGATTCCGTCAGGTTCCGTAAACGACGAAGAAGTTATCCCCGCGGCGTCATATATTTGAGTCATTACTTCTCTCCACATTCTAACGTGGCTCGCGTCTTGAAGCTCCGCCGGGATATCGTATCCCCACCAAATTCCGGCCAGAAATTCGTTTGTATAACCTATAAACCATCTGTCAACGAAAGAGGTTGTCGTTCCGGATTTTCCCGCAACTTCAATGTTATTCATTCTTGCGGCGGACGAAGAACCGACAAGATTTTGAAGAATATCGGTAATTATATAAGCCGTTTGAGGTGAAAAAACAATTCTTTTATCAACGTTTCCCTCGTATATGACTTTCCCGTCGTGCGTTTCTATTCTCGTCACGTAGTTCGAGTCGGAATAAACTCCTTTATTCGCGAAAACAGTATACGCAGAGACTAACTCTCTCATAGTAAAACCATTCGTGACCGAACCGACGGAAAGAGGCGCGTAATCTACTTTATCCGCATCTACAAGACTTTCTATTCCAAGCATTGTTTTCATAAAATCATAAGAAGTGTCAAGGCCTATTTCTTGGAGAAGTTTAGCGGGCGGCGTATTATAGGAATTACTGAGAGCGGTCTTTATATCCATTACCCCGTTATACACTCTGTCATAATTAAGAGGCCACGGGGAATAGGTATAATTAATTGTCTCTCCGGTTATCGGATCTACAAGACCGCTTCCTCCGCTATTTGCGTTTATTCTCATCGGAGAATCGTCGATTGCTGATCCTTCCGTTATAATATCGTTTTCTATGGCATAACCGTAAACGGACAAAGGTTTAATTGACGAGCCGGGTTGTCTTTGAGTTTGCGTGACACGACTCAAAACTCTGTTTTCAACTTTCTCTCCCCTCCCCCCGACAACTGCCAAAACATCACCGCTTGTCGGGTCCATAAGTTGCATAGCAATTTGAGGAAGTTGATCTCCGTTTGATATATTAGGATAATTTTCCTCATTCTCAAAATAGTTTTCCAATATTTCCTGATATTCTACTATACACGGAGTATATATTTTAAGCCCGTCTGAATACAAACTATTGATAGCTTGATCGGAATCATACCCCAACTCCTCCATCAGGATATTTTTTGCCTCCTCAAAAACAATATCAGTATACCAAGACATTATTGACGTTTCGGTAGTTTGTACCGATCTATCTCTCAAAGTAAGTTCTTCGTTGATATATTGATTGTATTCTTCTTCCGATATATATCCCTGGGTATACATTTCGTAAAGAATATTGTTTCTTCTTTCTTTGTTAGACTCAGGATTAGCGTAAGGTTCTATATAAGCCGGAGATTTAGTTATTGAGATTATCGCGGCGCACTCGGTGACAGTGAGCTCCGATACGTCTTTGTCAAAATAATATTTCGCCGCGGAATATATACCGTTGCAATTATTCCCAAAATAAGCGGCGTTAAGATAATATTCCAATATTTGTTCTTTCGAGTATTTCCTCTCAATATACAAAGCCTGTAAAATTTCTTTTACTTTACGCATAGGCGTTTTGTCATCCTCCATTGTGATGACTTTTATAAGCTGCTGAGTAAGCGTAGAACCTCCCGGGAGATAGGTTGTATCTTTCCCTAAAATTTTATAAACGACATAATTTATCGTAGCCCTTGCGGTAGTAATAAAATCAACCCCGTTATGATCATAAAAACGTTTGTCCTCAATCGCGACGAGAGCGTCCAAAAGATAATCCGGCATATCGTCTATACTAATCCAAATACGGTTTTGATCGTTATATAAATTTTGATATTCAATATAATCCGCGCTTTCAAGCGTTTTCGCGTAAACGATAGTGGTATAATCCATTTCAAGATTGGCGAACTTATCATCCAAAGAGGGATCTGAATACGCGTAGACAACAGTTGCCGCCACCCCGAGAATTAAAACGACCATTGCTCCGAAAGTAAGGAAACAAAACAAAAAAGCGTTTCCCACGCCAATTCCCACTCGTTTCCAACCGCTGCGTTTTTGTCTATATTTTTCCGGGTTCTCTTTCCATAAAGCCACTTCCGGATTCTTTGATTTAAGCAGTTCTTTATCGGATGTCTCTTTTTTTATTTTAGCGTTTACTCTCTTTTTCGAAAAATAGACACATACTTTACTATATA
>CAJFPG010000206.1 GCA_904398665.1 Candidatus Geddesella stercoravicola
AAATAAATTTATATTGACTAAATTTATATTAGATAAATTATTATATGGGAGATAAAATTATATATAATATAAAATAAGTTTGATAAATAGTCTTTATATAAATCTTTTGTAAAACACTCAAATAAAAAGAGATAAAAGAATAAGATTAACAAAAAAGAAATAAAAAAAGAAAATTAAACAAAAAAAATAAAAAATTAAAGCAGTAAATAAAAACTAAAAAATGAAACTGAAAATATAGACTGAAAATATATAAAATAATAGAGGTAAAAAAACAACGCCGGAAAATAAAATAAATAATGAGAATTTTAATAATTAAACGCGTACACGCAGAATCAAGTCAATAAGGAATGTTAAAAAATGAAAATTAATTTCTAAAAATTTTAGACTAAATAGTTAAAAGATAAAAAACTAAAAAATATACATCTTAAAAAATAAAAAAATCAAAACCCGAAAAATCCAACTTAGAAAAAAAGAATAAAAAAACGTAAGAATTAAAAAGCAAACAAAAAATATAATATAAAACAGTTAAACAGAACAATATATTAGAAAAAAAACAAAAAAAAAGAAAATAAAGGAAAATAAAGAGAAAGAGAAGAAAAAGAGAATAAGGAAACAAAAAAAACAGTAAGACAAAAATAGAAACAAAGACAAAATAAAAAAAATAAATTAAGTATTTATAAATCGAAAAACAATTAACAAATACGCAAGAATTAAGTCGAAAAAA
This sequence comes from Candidatus Geddesella stercoravicola, assembly GCA_904398665.1. Taxonomy (GTDB): domain Bacteria; phylum Bacillota; class Clostridia; order Oscillospirales; family UBA644; genus Geddesella; species Geddesella stercoravicola. The sequence goes on from CAJFPG010000206.1 coordinate 725, forward strand.
GAACAAAATCGTCGATTTTATTCTTTTCGCTCAAAAAAATGTGAATTTTTTGTGAACCAAAAGTTTTTTTCATTGACGAACCGCAATAAAAAATGTAAAATAAAAGCAGAAAGCGAGGTAATTTATATGAATAGGAAAGTCAATATTACGATCGGACGTCAATTTCAAAGCGGAGGCAGCGAAATCGGAAAGCTGCTCGCAGAAAGCCTCGACCTTAATTATTACGATAAAAAGATAGTAGACGGAACTGCCGCGGGATATAATTTAAGTACTGCCGCGGTGGAAGAACATGAGGAAAAGCCCATAAATCCCCTTTGGTATATTCCCGGAGGTTCTTCATACCAATACGTATCCGACCCAGAGCTTATTTATCCGATAGGGATGAGAGTCGCCCAGGCTCAATTCGATTTTATTGAGGAAGAGGCGAAAAAAGGCGGCTGCGTTTTTGTCGGAAGATGCTCGAATTATGTTTTAAGAAAAGATCCGAACGCTTTTCACGTATTTATAAAAGCCGATGAGAAAATCAGAATAAAAAAAGCTATGAATCATTACGGTATTGCGGAAAATGAAGCGAAAAAGCTTATCAGAAAGGCAGATAAGAACAGAGCGGCGTATTACAGATATTATACGGAGTGGGAATGGAAAGACATGCAGCATTACGACCTCATAATAGACAGCGGAAAAATTTCCTCCGCCGACGCCGTAAAAGTGATCGAGGCGTATATGGACGCTTTTTTTAAGGGGCAGAATATCTGATGCCAAAAGGAGCGAATCAGAAGAAGAAACTTGTTCTGATACTTGAACTTCTCAAAACTAAGAGCGACGAGGAACATCCGATTTCCGTCCAAAAGATAGTTTCGAGTTTAGAAAGCTGCGGAGTAAGTTCTGAAAGAAAAAGTATTTATTCGGACATAGACACGCTTATAGAACTTGGCTATGATATAATCCACGAGGGGAAAAAGGGATATTATCTCGCTTCGCGTGAATTTCAGCTCCCGGAGCTTATGCTTCTTTGCGACGCTGTCGCCTCGTCAAGGTTTATTACCCCGAAAAAAAGCGACGAATTGATAGAAAAACTGAAAAAGCTCACGAGCGAGGAGCAGGCTAAAAATCTCAGTCGCCAAGTAGTGGTCGCTAATAGAATAAAAACTATGAACGAAAGTATTTATTACAGCATAGACGATATACACCGAGCGATCGCGAAAAGAAAAAAAATAGAATTTTTGTATTTTGACTTTGACGAAAATAAAAACAGGGTATATCATAACAACGGGGAAAAATATGTGGTTGATCCTCTTTCTCTGTTATGGGAAGACGATAACTATTATCTTATCGCATATGATTGCGAGGCTAAAAAGATAAAACATTATCGCGCGGATAAAACAGAAAGTATCAATATTCTTGACTCTCCTTTATGTACTGACGTCCAAAAAGATTTTAACATATCGGAATATTCTTCAAAACTTTTCAGTATGTTCGGAGGAAAAGAAGAGCCGGTTTGGCTTGTTTGTAAAAATAGTTTCGCGGGTAAAATTATCGATCGTTTTGGAAAAGATCTTCCTTTTATAAAAGAGGGAGAGGATTCTTTTAAAGTACGTGTAAAAGTTATGGTAAGCCCGATGTTTTTCGCTTGGATTTTCGGAATGGGAGGAAACGTTAAAATTTCCGGCCCGAAAGACACTGTCTCAGCTTTTCGGG